>JAHZKU010000020.1 GCA_022600255.1 Actinomycetes bacterium
CGTGGCCTGCACCGGCGGATGATCCCCATGTCGGCTGAGGGTAAGGACACCAAGCACCTCGCCACCCGACGTGATTGGTGTTGCTAAGAAAGAGTTGAGTTCCCACAGTTCGGCGTATCCGCGGTAAGGCGGTAGCCGGGCATCTTGGGGCACCGCCTCCGGGTCGGGGATGTAGGTGGATTCGGCCGACTCCGCAACGCGGCCAATTATCCCCTCGCCGACCGACGGTCTACCCAGCGCAAACAAGTCCCGTAACCCCGTAATGCGCTGCTGATCGGTGTCGTAGACACCCACTGGGTCCAACACTCCGTCCGCGCCCCGGACAAAGATCACGGTGGCAGTCGTCAAGGTAGACCCGATCGCTTCCGCGAGGCGCCGCAAGGTTGGTTCCAGCGCCGATGTCGGCGAGGTCAACTCGGTGACAACCGAGGCCCACAGCGCGGGAGACCGCAGAGAGCTGTCATTCAGGGACAAGGCATCCTCTTGCACCACTGGGACCTCCTCTCAAGGCGCGCCACCTCACGTATTAGCCGGTCGGTCGAGGCCACCGTTATAGGTGGGACCCGCACTGACCCACTTAGACGATATCGGGTTCTGCCGCCATCACATCCTTTCGTTATCACCCTGGGTTGTTGGTGGCGTCATGAGGCAGAATGGCTGCATGCATTGGAAAGTCGCTGCCGGGTACGGAATCACTTGGGCGCGACGCGCCCTAGCCTCACAGGTCAACTCGGCCGAGGCCGCGGGCCTGTTGCATGCCAGCGCAAGCATCGGACCGTCGTTGGAGCGTTCGCTGCTGCCCCGGACCACCATTCAGCAGGCTTTTGCTACCGGACTGATCAGTGCGGTCAACTACGGCATCACGGCCACGGTGCAATCCAGCATTGAGGCCCTGGGCAAACGGATGGTCGGTGACCACCTCAAGGGCTCCGCCTCGCAGCGACTGGTTATTCTGGGAGCTGACCTAGCGTGTGTCGCAGGCGCCTACACCACCATGAGGGTCCTGAAACAACGCTCCAACGAGTCCCTCTGGCGCGCCACGGCCCGCACGGGCGCCTTCCGGCTGAGTATGGCGGCCGCTACTGGAGCGGTGGCAGTCTCGGCGGATGCGGCCGTGGATCTCGCGACGCGACAGCGCACCCCCGACAGCGTGAATGCACCGTTGGTGCTGGCCGTTGGCACTGCGATCGGCGCGGCGATCCACCTTTCCCGCTCTCGTACGCTGCTGGACACCGCCGCTGAGACCGACCAGTACGGCGGAGAGATTCGACCGGCCAGCTTGTGGGAACCGATCCAAGCACTCAGCGTTGGCACCGCGGTTTCGGTTGGGCTGTTCATGATGTCGCAGGTTGAGTCGGCAATCGCCGACAGGGCTGGGCGGGTCGTCAGCTGGCTGATCCCCGGGGTCAAGCCCGCCTCCAAAGCGATTGGACATGCCGTGGCTCTGGGTGGCCTAGCGCTCGCGATCGAGCGGGGGATTGCCTTTGCCAACTCCCAGACCGAACAAGCTGGTCATGCCATCGAGCCCGCCTACAACGCCAGGCCCACCTCTGATCTGGTCAGCGGCGGCCCCAGCAGCAAGGTTGACTGGGATACGATCGGGCGGGAAGGTCGCCGCTTCGTGAATATGGCGCTGTCGGCCGCCGAGATCGAGGAAGTCACCCTGCGTCCGGCGGTGGACCCGATCCGGGTGTTCGTCGGATACGAGTCTGCGGCGAGTCCGAACGCCCGGGCGTATCTTGCGATGCAAGAACTTGAGGATATGGGGGCGTTCTCCCGGCCCTACATTGCCCTGTTCTCCCCAACCGGCAGCGGCTACGTGAACTACGTCGCGGCCGAGACGACCGAGTTTCTCACCGGCGGCGACGTCGCCAGCGTTTGTATCCAATACTCACTGCGGCCCTCGTTCCTGTCCTTGGACCGGGTCGGCACCGCGTGGGAGAGCAATCTGGCATTGCTCACCGCGTTGGCTTGGAAGATTCGTTCCATGCCGGAGGAAGATCAGCCCAAGATTCTGGTATTCGGGGAGAGCCTGGGTAGCCAGAGCGCGCAAGACGTGTTCGAGAAAGAGGGCGTGCTGGGATTCGAAATCCTAGATGTCCACAAGGCCCTGTTCGTTGGAACACCCTACGCCTCGGTCTGGCGCCGGCGCTGGCTCGCCGACCCAGCCGAAGTCGACCCCCAAGGCATCGTCGTGGAGGTCTCATCCAAGGCGGAGTGGGATGCCCTCCCTACGCAGCAGCGAGAGCAAGCCAAGGTGACGCTGCTAACCCACCATCAGGATCCGATCCCCAAGTTTGGTCCCGCCCTCCTGGTCCAAGCGCCGACGTGGTTACGCGATCCTGATACCCGACCACCGGGGATCCCGCGCGAGACCCGATTCTGGCCACTCTTCACCTTCTTGCTGACCGGCATAGACCTGTTGAACGCAGACCATGTGGTGCCGGGAAAGTTTGAAGCCTACGGTCACGACTATCGGGCGGACCTCCCGGAAATGACCAGCATCGCGTTCGGCCTGCCCGCCGACCCGCAGACGCTCGCACGCATCGAGGCCGAGCTGCGCAAGCGGGAGTTTGAGTGGGCAGAGCGACGACTAGTGGCGGAAACCTTCGAGAAGGCGGAAGAGTCCGTGCGCGAGAAACTCGAGGGTTGGGGCGTGGACCACACCATTGTTCCCGGCATCACCGTGGCCACCCGTGACGTCGAACCCGATCCGTTCGAGGCAACACTGCCCCGCTAGCGGGCCCCGACCGACCTTGAGACTGGAGTGTCACTCACCCCGGCAACAGGTAGGCTGACTCCGTGGGAGTTACACAAAACGCCAAGTCCAAAGCCCAAGCGGCCGTTTCCGAAGCCGATGCGCAGGTGAAGAAACTGGAGGCGCAGCTTGCCAGCGCCGAATCCAAGGCCAAGCTGGCTGACACCGGCGATTCCATCGTCGACAAGCTGACCAGTGCACCCGTGGTCAAAGACAACACGGAGTTCCTCCGCAGGAAGACCGAAGCGAACGCCGCTGAAGCAAAGGCGTCCGTCGATCGCATCTCCGCAGACCTCGATAGTGCTCGCAGCCGCCTCAAGTGGGCGCAACGAACCCTCAACGCCCTCGACACCGTCACCGACATGGTAGACGGCGACGAGAGTGCCCCCACACCACCGAGCCGCCCGGCCGCCCCAGAAACCGAATCTGAGCCCGACAGTGTCTGGGACACCGATTCCGATGGCGCCGCCAGAACCGACTAACTGCTAGCGGCTAGGGCATCGGACACCACGTCCCGGGCCTCTTCCTGAATGCGTGCTAGGTGGTCCTCGCCCTGGAAAGACTCGGCGTAGATCTTGTAAACGTCCTCGGTACCAGAGGGTCGGGCGGCAAACCAGCCATTGTCGGCCTGCACCTTAAGCCCACCAATTGGGGCATCATTGCCTGGGGCTTTGGTTAAAATCGCTGTGATCGGTTCCCCCGCCAGCGTTTTGGCACTCACCTGGTCCGGCGATAGGTCCTTCAAGATCGCCTTCTGCTCGCGGGTCGCGGGTGCGTCGACGCGGGCATAGACCGGATCACCGAACTTCTCAGTCAGCTTCTTGTAGTGCTGCGAGGGACTCTCCCCGGTGGTGGCGAGGATCTCAGAAGCCAGCAACGCCAAAATGATGCCATCCTTGTCAGTGGTCCAGACGCTGCCATCCCGGCGTAGGAATGAGGCGCCAGCACTTTCCTCGCCTCCGAACGCGATCGAGCCATCGATGAGGCCGTCCACGAACCATTTGAAGCCCACGGGGACCTCATAAAGGTCCCGGCCAATCGCGGCCGTCACACGGTCGATCATCGAGGAACTCACCACGGTCTTACCCACAGCGCTGGCGGCAGGCCAATCCTTCCGCTGGGTGTAGAGGTACTGAATCGCCACGGCCAGATAGTGGTTGGGGTTCATCAACCCGCCGTCGGGCGTCACGATACCGTGGCGATCGGAGTCCGCGTCATTGCCGGTGGCGATGTCGTACTTGTCCTTGTTCTCGATGAGAGATGCCATGGCGAACGGGCTGCTGCAGTCCATTCGGATCTTGCCGTCCCAGTCCAGGGTCATGAATCGCCAGGCCGGATCCACCAGCGGATTTACGATCGTCATGTCCAAGTTCAGGCGATCCGCGATCGCTTCCCAGTAGTGCACTGCGGCCCCGCCGAGGGGATCAGCGCCGATTCGAATCCCGGCCGATCGAATCGCGTCAATATCCACAACGTTTGGTAGATCGTCGACGTAGCTAGTTAAGTAGTCGTACTTCTGGGTGGTGTCGGCCCGCAGCGCACCGGTGATGGAGACCCTGCGCACCCCCTTCATCTGGTGCGCCAAGTACTCGTTGGCGCGATCTTGTATCCAGCCAGTGATGTCGGCTCCGGCTGGTCCACCATTGGGCGGGTTGTACTTGAAGCCACCGTCGCGGGGCGGGTTGTGGGATGGCGTCACCACCACACCGTCCGCGCGTGCTGTCGTCGCCCCGGGGTCAAGTTTTGCGTTGTAGGTCAAGATCGCGTGCGAAATGGTGGGTGTTGGCGTAAAGGATTGCGTGGCATCGATCATTGTGATCACTGAATTGGCAGCGAACACCTCTAGGGCGGTGGTCCAAGCCGGATCGCTGAGGCCATGGGGGTCCTTACCGAGAAAAAGCGGCCCACCGATCCGGTTCGCTTTGCGGTAGTCACAGATTGCCTGGCTGGTAGCGGCAATATGGTCATCGTTAAACGCCGCGTCGAAAGCCGATCCCCGGTGTCCAGACGTCCCGAAGCTGACCGCTTGTGCTGGGATTTCCGGGTCCGGATGCAGCGTGTAGTAGGCGGTGATGAGCGCGGGCACGTCGACCAGTTCAGATTCTAGGACTCGCTGGCCGGCGCGGGGGTTTTGACTCATGCGGGATTCCTCACGTGTGACGAGCGACTCCAATCAGCCGCTACGTCTATCTTGGCGACTAAACGGCTCGGACGCGCGAGGGAGACCAGACTCCCCCGAAACCTGCTGTTGAGGCTGGCCAAACCGACTCCGGCCCGGCCCGTGCCTAAACGACAAGTGTCGAAGCGCAGCTGGCCGACGGATGTCTGGCCCGAGGGCGTTGACAGGTCAGTCGGCAAACAGCGCCGGGAGGGTGGCCATATTGGCCGCCACAAGGTCGGCCAATGCGATCGTGGCCGATTCGCCGTAGACATTGTCGATCTGCAAGAACTGGTGATCCGGTTTGCCCTGGTCACCGCCCAGACCGGAGTCCACCACACCGATCCGGGTCGCGGGCAACCGCCGTGCTGCACACATGTCGGTGAAACGCAGTTCTTCACTGCGGGGCACCACCACGATGGCGCGTCCGGCCGACTCGCTGAACAGGAACACAAACGGATCGATACCGTCGGGGATCCACGTTCTGGCACCCACGTCAGCGTGAATCGCCATTTCCGTTAGCGCGACCGCAATCCCCCCATCGGAGACATCATGCGCCGCGCTCAGCATCCCGTCGCGGCTACCGGCGATCAGAACATCTGCCAACAACGCCTCACGCGCAAGATCAACTTTGGGCGGCAGACCGCCTAGATGATCGTGTACTGCGTGGGCCCACTCCGAGCCGCCGAACTCATCATCGGTATCACCTAGGACATAGATCAGTTCACCGTCAGCCGCCCACGAGATCGGCGTGCGCCTATCCACATCGTCGATCACACCTAGGACACCCACGACGGGAGTGGGATGGATTGCGACGTCTGCCGTGGAGTTATAGAGCGAAACGTTGCCGCCGGTCACCGGCACGCCCAGTTCTAGGCAACCGTCCGCCAGACCAGCTACAGCGCGCTCGAACTGCCACATCACCTCGGGATCCTCCGGTGATCCGAAGTTCAAGCAGTTCGTGACGGCTAGGGGTCGAGCTCCGGTCACCGCGACGTTGCGGTATGACTCTGCCAGGGCCAACTTCGCCCCTATGTATGGATCCAGTTTGGCGAATCGACCGTTGCAGTCTGTGGAGATCGCAACGCCCAGACCGGACTGTTCATCCACCCGAATCATTCCAGAGTCTTCGGGCTGGGCCAGCACTGTATTGCCGCGAACATAACGATCGTATTGGTCAGTGATCCAGTACTTTGCGGCCAGATTTGGGGTGGCTATCAACACCAAGAGAGTCGACGCGATTTCGTCGGCAGTTTTGGGTCGGGCCAAGTCCGCGGGATCATTGGCGTTGAGCGCCGCCAGATAGCTTGGGACCACCATGGGCCGGTCGTAGATGGGGCAATCATGGGCGACCGTACGCGGTGGGACGTCCACCACTTGCTCGCCGTGCCAGTCCACCGTCAGCCGCCCAGAATCGGTGACCTCCCCGATCACAGTGGCTTCTACATCCCACTTCCGGCAGATGGCCAGAAAGTCGTCGACGTGCTCCGGCGTAACAACCGCACACATCCTCTCTTGGGACTCACTCATCAGAATCTCTTCCGGCGTCAAGGTGTCATCACGCAGTGGAACCCGATCCAACCAGACCTGCATCCCACCATCGCCGTTGCTGGCAAGTTCACTGGTGGCACAAGAAATCCCCGCACCACCCAGATCCTGAATCCCTTCCACCAATCCGGCCGCCAAGACCTCCAGCGTGCACTCAATCAACAGCTTCTCCATGAACGGATCGCCCACTTGCACGCTCGGTCGTTTCGCCGGACCCGTATCGGAAAACGTCTCACTGGCTAGGACTGAAACGCCACCGATTCCGTCCCCACCGGTTCGGGCCCCGTAGAGGATCACTTGGTTGCCGACCCCCTTGGCACTGGCCAGGTGAATGTCCTCGTGCCGCATGGCCCCAACACAAAGGGCATTCACCAACGGGTTGCCTTGATAGCTGGAATCAAAAACGACTTCCCCGCCGATGTTGGGCAGCCCCAATCGGTTGCCATATCCCCCAATGCCGGAAACAACTCCCGGCAGAACACGAGCCGTGTCTGGGTGGTCGGCCGCTCCGAACCGGAGCGGATCCATAACAGCTAGCGGTCGCGCACCCATCGCGATGATGTCGCGCACGATGCCGCCGATCCCAGTAGCCGCACCTTGATAGGGCTCAACGAAGGATGGGTGATTGTGGCTCTCGACCTTAAAGGTGACTGCCCAGTTGTCGCCGATGTCAACAACCCCGGCGTTCTCACCAATGCCCACCAACAGCGCCTCGGATTCGGGCGCCTTAGCACCGAACTGGCGCAGGTGGACCTTACTGGACTTGTAAGAGCAGTGCTCACTCCACATGACGGAATACATCGCGAGTTCGCTGGCAGTCGGGCGCCGGCCCAGAATGTCGCGAATCTGCTCATACTCATCCGGCTTGAGCCCGAGCTCAGCAAACGGCTGTGGGGCATCGGGCTGGTCGGCGGCGCGGGTTACCGTATCTAGCGTCACTGCACCAGTCTATGTCTCTCACCCGACCGGTCCGACAACTGACCGCCGACACGACTGCGCGGTCGGTCGGTGATCAAACTCGTGCCGCCATCGATGCAGTCTGAGTGTCCCCTGGCACACCGCGTCCTAAGAAACCGAACCAAGCATCGTCAGGCCGAAACGTGCGTGTCCGCTAGCACTGAGGTGAAAAAGGTCAGGCCATCCAGCGACGGGCCGGTGAGCGACTCCACCGCATGCTCGGGGTGGGGCATCAGGCCCACCACATTGCCGCGCGCGTTGGTGATTCCTGCGATGTTATTGTTCGAGCCGTTGGGATTCTCGGCATACCGGACCACCACGCGACCTTGGGACTCCAATTCGGCCAGCGTCTTGGCATCGGCCACGTAGCGACCTTCGCCATTCTTCAGCGGAATCACGATGTGTTGCTCCTGGGCGAAGCCTGACGTCCATGCTGTCTGGGTGTTCTCCACAATTAGTTCTTCATCCCGGCAAACGAAGTGGCGGCCTTCGTTGATGGCCAGGGCCCCCGGAAGTAGATGTGCCTCACAGAGCACCTGGAAACCGTTGCAGATACCCAGCACAGGTAACCCACGGTCGGCGGCGCGAACGACCTCAGTCATGATGGGGGCGAAACGAGCGATCGCGCCACACCGCAGGTAGTCGCCGTAGGAGAACCCGCCGGGAATCACAATGGCATCCACCTCCGGAAGGCTCTCATCACCGTGCCACAGTGGCACGGCCTCCGCGCCAGCCAACGTCACCGCCCGCGCCGAGTCGGCGTCATCAAGTGACCCAGGGAACGTGATGACGCCAATCCGTGTGGTCACGAGGCGATCCCACCTTCATCAACAACGCGGAGTTCGTAATCTTCGATGACTGGATTGGATAACAGTTCTTCTGCCAGCTGGTGTAACTGTTCCATCTGCTCCAGATCCAGATCACCGTCCAGCAGGATCTCGAAACGTTTTCCCTGGCGCACATCATGGACTCCGTCCAAGCCTTGCCGAGCCAACGCGCCCTGCACGGCGCGGCCTTGCGGATCCAGAATCTCAGTCTTGGGCATCACATCGACCACTATTTTCGCCATGTCCCTCAGTCTACGGTCCCCGGCCTGCAGGTCCCACCACGCCACAACCTGATCCTGGTGGCTTCCGCTGCGGTCGACAAGAAGAGCTCGAGACGATGGGTGGCGGAAGTCGCCCAGGTTCATCGGCCTTAGATCAGGACGCGGGCTCGCAGCGGGCCGACCAGGCCGGCAGTAGGAACAGCGACGGCCCTTCGCCGCTAACCAGAGCGAGCTTTGGCGCGAGCGGCCCGGCGGACCCGGCGATCCTTGCGTTCCGCCACGGCTAGGGTGATGAGCAGGATCACTGTTACTGGCACCACAAATGCGATCATCACGACGTTGAACGGGCCTAGCGCGTCGTGATCTGCCGAGGCCAGCAGCAGGTAGGAGGTGTAGGCCAAGTAATACCCCAGGAACAGCCAGCCCTCCCAGCGGTCGATCGACTTGCGCGTATACGCAACCGGAAGCAGCAGCACCGCAACCACAGTCATTAGAACGAAGTCGAAGTTGGCGACCGACTCTGGGACCGGGATTCCGCCTGGGGCCACCAGCGCAGCCGTACCCAACACGAACGCCAGATTGAAGATGTTGGAACCGACTGCGTTGCCCACAGCCAAGTCGCTCTCGCCACGGAGCACCGCCACCACAGATGTGGCCAGCTCGGGCAGGGAGGTGCCGATGGCCACCACAGTCAGTCCCACAATCACGTCACTGACCCCAAAGCCAGTGGCGATCTGGGTGGCTCCATTGACTAGCAGGCGGGCACCGACAACCAGCAGCGCCACACCCACCACAATCAGCGCCAGGGCGCGGATCACCGGCCACGCTCCCTTCGCTGCAGGCGCGTCCGGCTCCGGTTCGGTCTCCTGTCCTGAGGTCACCGCCGCTGCCGCTCCGTCCTGAGGGCGCTCGGTGGCCGGCGGATCGATCTCGCCAGTCGCTGGGCTCTGCGGTGCTGCCCACTGCGGCGCGAGTGCCTTAGTTTCCAGCGCAGTATCACGCCGACCGACCTGAACAGCGCGAATCACATACCCGACAAGGGCTAGCAGCAGGACCACGCCCTGCCAGGTGGCGATGACACCGTTCAGAGCGAAGATTGTGACCAGAATCGAGAGCGCAATCATGACCGGTACATCCAGCTTGACCACCCGGGAGCGCACGGCCAACGGCGCGATCGCTGCGGCCACCCCCAAGACCAACAAGATGTTGGCGATGTTCGACCCGACAACGTTGCCGATGGCCAGCCCCGGCGAGCCACTAAAGACCGCGTCCATCGTCACGGCCAACTCCGGCGCGGAGGTGGCGAACGAGACGACGGTCAGGCCCACCACGAGTCGAGACATCCCGATTCGGTGCGCAATATCGCTGGCGCCGCGCACCAAGACTTCGCCGCCGACGACCAGCAGAATCAGGCCGCCCACGACTAGGACAACAACGAGCGGACTCACTCTGGCAACGATACTCCGGCTGAGCTGGTCGCGGAGAGGCGAGCACGATGATCAGGTGGGAACTCCGGACGGGCACAACAACTCAGCCTTGGATCTAGTGAACGACGGCATCGGGGACTGCGCATCTCACTCCCGCCACTCACCGGACCGAAAGATTCTCCTGGAGCAATCGCTGGCACGAGCTACCAGGGTTGGCCGGTCAATAGCTCGTACGCCTCCACGTATTTGGCCCGAGTTGCGGCGACCACCGCTTCCGGCAACGGCGGCGGTGCTATTCCTGACGAACGATCCCAGCCCGATTCGGCGGAGGTTAACCAATCCCGCACATACTGCTTATCGAAAGACTGCTGAATCCGGCCCGGTTGCCAGTCAGCCGCCGGCCAGAACCGAGACGAGTCCGGCGTCAGCACCTCATCCGCTAGGACGTAATCGTGCTGAGCCGAGCGCCCAAACTCAAACTTGGTATCGGCCAGGATGATGCCACGCTCCCGCGCCAACTCCTCACCACGCCGATACAACGCTCGTGACAAGGCCCGCAGTTCTCCGGCAGGCTCTTCACCGACCACACCAGCGACGTGCTCGAAGTCCACGTTTTCGTCATGATCGCCGACCGCCGCTTTGGTGGCTGGTGTGAAAATCGCCTCGGGGAGTCGGTCGCTTTGAACCAGACCAGGTTGCAGCGTAATCCCACAGACTGACCCTGACTCTTGGTAGTCACGCAGGCCCGACCCCGTCAGGTACCCGCGCACCACACACTCCACGGGGTACATTTCCAACTCTTGGGTGAGCACGGCGCGACCGCGTACCCCTAAGGGCACTGGGTCTGGCAGCAGATGGTTGGGGACGATGTCGGCCAGCTGGGCGAACCACCAGTTCGAGATCTGGGTCAGAATCTTGCCCTTGTCTGGGATCAGGGTGGGCAGGATGAAGTCGTATGCGGAGATTCGATCGCTAGCCACCACCAGCAGTGCGCCCGTGTCACTGCGGTAGAGGTCGCGCACCTTGCCCGAGTAGATATGGCTGAATCCAGTCCCGACATCCCACGGCGATGCCGGGCTGGCTAGCGTCGTCATAGGATTTCTCCAGGCGTGTAGGCCGCGGCGTCTGGGTAGGTTTCCGCGATCTGGGCGACACGATTGGCCACTTGCTTCACCTGCAACCCCGCGGCCCCCACGAAACTCATCGGTTCGGCCAAGACCGCGTTCAACTGCGCTTCACTTAGGCCCAGTCGGGCATCTCCAGCCAGCCGCGAAATGAGATCGTTGTGGGTGCGACCGGACTCGCGCATCTCCAGCGCTACAGCCACCGCGTGCTCCTTGATCGCCTCGTGGGCAACTTCCCGGCCGACTCCGTTCCGCACTGCGGCCATCAGCACTTTGGTGGTTGCTAGGAAAGGTAAGTAACGCTGCCGCTCCGAAGCGATCACGGCGGGAAATGCGCCAAAGCCGTCGAGCACTGTCAGGAACGTCTCGAACAGCCCATCGACCGCCAAGAAGGCGTCCGGGAGAGCGACCCGGCGCACCACCGAGCAACTCACGTCCCCTTCGTTCCATTGGCCGCCCGCTAGATCGTTGCCCATCGCGGCGTATCCGCGCAGCAGGATCATGAAGCCGTTGACCCGTTCGCAGGATCGGGCGTTCATCTTGTGGGGCATCGCTGAGGAACCCACTTGTCCGGGCAAGAAACCCTCAGTGGCACTCTCGTTGCCGGCCATTAGTCGAATCGTGGTTGCCAGCGAGCTGGGACCAGCGGCCACCTGCACCAGTAGGCCAAGCACATCAGCGTCTAGGGATCGCGGGTAGACCTGGCCCACACTATCCATGGTCACTGCGAACCCGAGGTGCTCCGCGACCTGGCGTTCTAACGCGGCCAACGCCGCAGCGTCACCGTCCAGTAGGTCCAGCATGTCTTGCGCTGTTCCGACCGGGCCCTTGATCCCGCGCAGCCGATACCGCGACAGCGTGTCCTCCACGGCATCGAATGCGGCCAAGACTTCATCCGCAGCACTGGCGAAGCGCTTGCCCAAGGTTGTCATCTGCGCCGCAACATTGTGCGACCGACCAGCGATCGGCAGTTCTGCGTACTCCACAGCGAGTTCGGCCAACCGCACGGCCACAGCGACCATCTTGGCGCGGACGAGTTGCAGCGCGTCGCGAATCTGCATCTGTTCCACGTTCTCGGTAAGATCGCGGCTGGTCATCCCCTTGTGAATCTGTTCGTGCCCGGCCAAGTCGTTGAACTCTTCGATGCGGGCTTTCACATCGTGTTTGGTCAGCCGCTCCCGCGCCTCAATGGATGCCAAGTCCACCTGTGAGATCTGCGCGCGATAATCGGAGATCGCAGTCGCCGGGACTTCTAGTCCCAGAGACTGCTGGGCAACTAACACCGCCAGCCATAACTCCCGTTCGAAAACGATCTTGTGCTCGGCCGACCACAGGTCAGCCATCTCCGTAGAGGCATACCGGCTAGCCAGAACATTGGGAAACTCAGTCACAACCCCATTGTCACCTACCAAAACGAGTCTCGGTAACGGCAGGTGGCCTGGGCACGTAACGAACCTAGTGACGAAGTCACTACCAGCCCCGCTTAGCGGTGAAGGGCCACGTCGTTCAACTCCTGCAAGGCATCAGAACCTATCGTTTAGTCAGGCCGCCCGGGTAGTGAGAGAATTGGGTGGCGTTGGCCTGGGCTTGGAGCGTCTGATGCGTGAAGTTCTTGAGTTTGATTTCAGCAAGCTGAATCTGCGGGGGGCGATTACGGGGACGATCGCGTTGGCGATCGTGATCGTGTTCATCGGCGAGTTGGGTACTTCGGTGATCGCTGCGGGTTTGGCCGCCTTATTCGTGGTGGCTGGTGGCCCGGCTGATACCAAGCGACCGGACTGGAACTCGCTGTTGTTGGTCGTCGCCGGTGGTCTGGTGACGTTGGCGGTTGGCTATTCGGCTGACTCGGTGGTTTGGGCGACAATCACGTTGACTCTGGTCACACTTTTGGCGACTTTGTTGGCGTTGCGTGGCAAACGTGCGGCCACTATGGGCGTGTTCGGGGTGTTGTGGGCGGTGATCGCCTTGTCGCTAGGGGCCACTGCGGATACTGCGGCCGAGCTGTCTTTGGCTTTTGTGGTGGGCGGCGCGGTTGCCTTGTTCGCCATGTTGTTAGCGTCCTTCTCGAAGTCCACGGCCATGGAAGGGATTGAGGACAACAACGGCGCGGAGGATGAAGACGATGTTGCCGCAGACCGGAGGGCGAGCCCAGAAGCGGTTCATCGAGCCAGGGTAGCGATCGTTAAGTTCGCGATTTTTCGGGCTTTGGCCGTTGGGGCGTGTATCTACTTGGGCTACACGTGGTTCCCGGAGCACACGGCCTGGGCGGCGTTGACCTTCGTGCTGGTTGTCAAACCCCCGCCGCATCAAACTGTGGTTGTGGGCGTGGGCCGCATGTTGGGTACTGCGTTGGGTGTGGGTATCGGAGTATTGACTGCTCTGCTTGCCGCCGGGAACACGCCTGTGCTTGTCGCAGTATTCGTTGCAGCTGCATACCTGATGTTGGCCACGGGTAAGGTCAACGCTGCGATTTCCACCATGTGGACCACCGTCGTCTTGATAGTCAGCCAGGCGTTAATGGCTGAACAAGCTACCTCAGCCGGATGGCAACGCTTGCTGGCTACGCTGCTCGGCGTGGCATTCGCGTTCCTGATTATCGTGATCATGAACGCCGTTGCCGGCCAGCGACAAGAAAAACCTCCGATCGCCCCAGTCTCCCCACCCAGCAACGCCAGTGACTAGTCCGCGACTGTACGTCATGAGCCATTCCGCGACCCAACTTCGATTGGAGAAACATCCATGGAAAGAACTGCAAACTGACCAAGGTGGTCCGGTAGCCCCTACTGAACTGGTGGAGGAGGCAAAGGCGTGCAACGCGAGTACATCGACCAAGTGACCATGGCGCAGGCAGTCATCGCAATCGCCGGGGCCACCGTAAACTGCCGACTGGTGGTGGACTGGACCTAGGTGCGCGTGGGTGCTGGCCGCCCGGTCCATCTCGCATCTCCATCATGGTTACGTCGATAAAGATGGCCGCGTCGCCGTCGCCGGAACCCTTCTTCAGTGGACAAAAGCGCCCGGCGAAAAGGTACGAAAGCCGACTCCACCAAGCACAATTCGCCAGTTCTTGGCGTGGCACGTATACAGCTTCGTTAATGTACCCCTGTGATTTCTCGAAGAGCACCGCGTCGTAGTTTGACGATTACTTTGGCAGCGTTGTTAGCCATTCCCGCCGCCAGCCTTACAGCGACTGGTGCTGCCGAGGCCTCCGCGCCAGACCCCAACGCTTCGGTCGGGAGCATCAGTTCGCCCCCGCAGAGCCGAGTCTCGGCTAGTGCTCGTTGGGGGAACAAACCTCGCACCGTCACCAATCCTGTCGTGCCAGAACAGTGCGGGACCAATATCACGTTGGTGCTGGACGCATCCGGATCCATCGGCGGTAACAACAACAACGTTCGGAATGCTGCCCGGTCCTTCCTTGATTCCCTAAAAGATACCGGTTCGCAGGGTCGGGTCTTGGACTTCGCAACTGGGGTACGGCAAACCGCCCCAATGAGCTTGATCACCGGCTCCTCATTGAGCGGTGGCGGCGTCCATGACGACGCATTGGATGCTTACTACAAAAACGGCCAAAAAGGTGTTCCAATCACCGGGAAAACTTGGCACTACCGGGGCAACGGCAACCCCACCTCAACTGGTCGGTATACCGGACCTTTCAACGCCTCCTCGAACAACGAAAGGCAATAC
>JAHZKU010000224.1 GCA_022600255.1 Actinomycetes bacterium
AAGAGGCTGGGGTATTCCTGCGCCAGTTGCAGCATCTCGACCTCTTCACGGACCCCAAAGTGGGCCACGATCACGGGCAACCGGGGATGGCGGCGCATGAGTGCAGCCAAGGGTTCCACCCCGGTGAACTTGCCCGGAATGGGCCCCGAGCCCACGTGCACCACCGTGGGGATCTGTACGTCCGAGAGCAGGCCCCAGACAGCATCCAGATGCGAGTCCCGTAAATCGAAATCTCCGACCTGTACATGCACCTTGAACAGCTCAGCATTGGCTGCGATCGCCTCACCGACGTAGTCCAGCACCCCCACCTCGGGGTAGAACGTGGCGCATCGCAACGCCTGTGGCACCCGATCCGCGAACCCCAGTGACCATTGCGACAGCCACTGCGCCATCCCGGGCTTGTGCGCATAACTAAGGGCGCCGAATCGCAACACACCTAGCTCAGCCAGCGTGGCGATCCGCTGCACCTCTGGGGTGCGATATGAGATCGGCCAGCTCCGGCCGACGAGCTCGCCGCCGGACTCGAAGTAGGCCCAGACCTTCTGCATGACCGAATCCGGCATGAAGTGAACATGGGGATCGATGATCCCCGGCACCCCCAAATCGGTCAGGAACACAGGGAGAGAAGAGTCGGTCAGCTCAGCCATAACAAAAACAGCCTATCCAGTTGGTGCGCTGCCACCCGCAGGCTTCCCCGGGGTTGCTACGCACTCACCGGCAACTCAGTTGGTGGTTACGCCCCGAACCGCGTTGGACTGGTTCTGATTCACCACGGCCGTACCTGTGTTCGGCAGCGGGCCACCGAGTCTGTCGACGCCGACGTAGCTGTTGATGAGTCGGTTTTTCACCGTCCGCTTGCGCATGGTGACACCGTTGCCCGCGTTGCCACTGATGATGTTGGCTGGATCCAACTGCCCCTTACCAATACGGTTCTTGTAAGCCTGGTTGCTAATCAGCACGCCGCCTCTCTGATTGGGAAGAGCCGCCTCGCCGAACACGTTGGTGCCGACGAAGGTCGCGAACACCCGGTTATGGTGAGCCTTGTTCAGAATCGCGATGCCGAAACCCCCGTTGGCGGAGAAGGTGTTTTGTGGGATCACGGATGTGCGGTCGCCGCCGATCACGTTGTGATGGGCGTGATCAGCGATCAGTAGGCCGTGGCCGCCGTTCGGCAGCGGGTTCTTGGCGTTCGTGGTGGCACCAACGATGTTGGGATCAATGGTGACGTCTCGCGCGCGCTTGGCCAGTTTGATTCCGTTGCCACGGTTCCCAGAAAAAACATTGGTGCGGACGCTGGTGTCGCCGCCGGTGGTTGTAATCAAGAGGCCGTTGCGCTGATTCGGCGCTGCTCCTTTGAAGGCCAACAGACCACCAAACGTGTTGAAAGTGACAAAGCCCTGGGCGGTGTCCTTCACCTCGATTCCGTTGTGGCCATTACCCGCCGCTACGTTGCCCAGAGGAATCACACCCCCAACTTGGGTGTCCTGCGAATCCTTGTCCACCAAGATTCCATTGCGGCCATTGGCCACCACGTTGGTGTTGTTGGCGCCAATCCCGAAGAAATTCGCCTGTACCAAGACATCATCCGCACCGGTTACGTGCAAGCCGTGGCGACCATTGCCACTCAGGACGTTGTAGTACACAAATGGATTGTCGGTCAGGGTGCAGCCGATCAGCTTGTTGCCGTCGGCCTTCCTGATTCGCACGCCACTTCTGCGATTTCCCAGCGCAGCGTTGCCATCGGCTGTGGTACCCACAAAGTTGCCACTCAGCACATTCTTCGTAGATCCCGAACTGATCTGAACTCCGTTGTGCCGATTCCCCGAGATGAGATTTCCTAGTGCAGGCACAACGAAGGTGGGCGCGACGGTGCCTTTGCTTCCCGTGGGGTTGTTGACCGTGCCGCTATTGGGGTCGGAGTCTGCGGTTCCCCCGATCACGTTGCGTTTGGATCGCTTGGTTAGGGCGATTCCGTGGCCGCGATTGGGGATTTTGGCCAGACCGTCCGGGCTCGTGCCAATACGATTGGCCGCCAGTGTGTTCTGCGAAGATCCAGCCAGCAACACGCCGCTGTCTCGGTTGCCAGAGATAACGTTTCCGACCACGCCCGGCACCCCACCAGCGTTAAACCCAACTTGATTCTTCGCTGTTCCGGGCGCCAAATAGACCCCAGCACCGCCGTTGGCTTTGGTCCGACCGGACCGAGTTAGCCCAATGTATGACTTGTCTATCGTGACGCGGTTGGCGTGAACTCTGACGCCGTGCCCCTGCGCTCCGACGATGGAAAGGGCTAGGATCTCGGACCGTTTGGCACCAGAACGCAGGCTGAGGCCCTTCGCTGCACGGTGGTTCAGTTGCACAGCCGGCGGCCCGCCGGACATGTAGCCCGGAGATGTCGTTCCGTCGATCAGCACTGGGTTGATTACGGTGGGCAGGTCGCTGCGCAGTTTGATCACTCCGGTGACGGAAAAGCTGATTGCCGAATGGTCCGGGTTCGCGTTGGCCGCTTTAATCGCGCGACGCAATGAACCCGGCCCAGCGTCTGACAGCGAGGACACCACGATTACACTCGAGCCGGCCGTAGGTTCTTCAGTGCTGGCCGCCATGGTCACGTGCTCTTGGCCAGAGGCCATCGTGATTGGCAATAAGACGGCGGCGATCACAGCCGCTGCTGAACCCATTGCTGCGGACTGCCGGGTTAGTGGTTTGCGCACGGCGGGCCTCCGATCTAGCGGCGACATCGCCTGCCCAAGTCTCACAGCGCACTTGGCCCCAGACAACCAGGGCATCCGGGTTCGCCCAAACGGTCTAACTGCCAGCTATGGCTAGCCCTAGTACCCGTACTGCGGCAGCCCCACCGTGACCAACCCGAGCCAATCGGCCACATTGCCTCAGGGACGCCCCGAGCGGCCCCTGAACCATGTTTCTCGCAATCGGCAGTGACGGCCTCTGCAGGTTCTAAGACCGGCCCGGCATCACCAAAGCTGTCGCTAGCCAGGTTGAGAGGTGTCGTTGCTGCCCGGGTAGTCCCGGACGCCGCCAATGACCAACTCGACTTCTAGATCCACCCCCGTCAAACCGGCCTCGTCGAGCTGCTGCCGCAGCGTGTCGGGGTCAACCTCGGGAGGTGCACCGAGCGCTGTCACGGAGAGAACGTTGCTACTGGCCTCCACGTCATCGATCGTCCAGTTTTGCGCCTTGGCCCATTCCTCGGCTATCGGAGAGGCGATGAATTGGATGCGCTGATCCAGAATGATCTTGAATGTTCCGAAGCTCAAGGGCACGGCCACCAAGAAAACCATTCCGATGATGACGCCAAGACCCTTCTTGGTCAGTTTCCTAACTTCCATCCGTTCCATCTCGGCACGTTCCCGCACGCCGTAGAAGATCAGGGTGAGTGTGCCCATAGCGATAATCGCTGTCACGTTCGTGGCAAACAGCAGCAACGCACCAATAGCGTCACTGAATTGACCCTCCTGCAGTACCAAACCGACCACGGCCAGCGGCGGCACCAGGGAGATCGCAATCGCGACACCCGGCAGGGTGTCCGAGACATCGGAGCGAACGAGGGCGAACGCACCGACCAGTCCCGTGGCGAGAGCGGCCACCAAGTCGATCAGGGTTGGGCTGACCCGAGACGCCACCTGGGGATTGGTCTCCACAGACGTGTTCAAGAAATCGATCAGCCCGAAAATGAAACCGATCAGAATCACCG
>JAHZKU010000225.1 GCA_022600255.1 Actinomycetes bacterium
GTAGTTGCGAATTGCAGGCGAACGGTTAGTTGCCAGCAAATGGGCCCCGACGTAGCCGACGGGGCTGCGGTGGGGTCAGAGGCTCCCGTCCTAGGCGGTATCCTGCCTATCCCATGCCGAGGGCGCGCTTGACCAAGGCGGCTAGTTCGCCACCATCAACACGGCCGGCCGTGGCGGGTTTGAGTTCCTTCATCACCGCTCCCATCGCACGGCCGCCACTGAGGCCTAAGGTTTCGGCGTTGGTCACTGCGGTGACGATCAGCGCTTCTAGTTCGCTGCTGCTGAGTGGTTGCGGCAAGTAGCCAGCGATGATCTCGGCCTCGGCAAGCTCTTGCGCGGCTTGCTCGGGGCGGTCGCCTGACTCGAATGCCTCAGCAGCCTCTAGCCGCCGCTTGCGTTCGCGGCTGAGAACCGCGACCACTTCTTCATCGGAAAGCTCCTTGGCGGACTTCCCAGCTACCTCCTCGGCCGAAACCGCCGTCAGAACCATGCGGAGGGTGGCAGTGCGGACTTGGTCCTTGGCTTTCATGGAGGTGGTGAGGTCGCTGCGCAGCAGTTCTTTGGTTTCCGACATGTTCACATTGTGCGGTACCGGGCGCCTAAACGGCATAGCGGCCCGCCGCTAGTGGCCCCGCGTTATCGGGATAGCTGCTTCGACCTGGCCAACCCTTTGGCAACGCCTTGGGAAGCGTGGGAATATGTGGCAATGCCTCTTGTCAACCACCGGACCGCCCTGGGGGCCTCGGCACTCACCGTCGCTGGCGCTACCACGCTGGGATGGGCCTTGGTCGAGGCTCACCTGTTCAAACTTCGGTTTGCAGAGGTGGCGGTTCTTCCGGCGGGCTCGGCGCCAAGATCTATCCTGCACCTCTCTGATCTGCATATGACGCCCCGGCAAGAGGACAAACAGCGCTGGGTGACCGCCTTGGCGCGGTTAGATCCCGACCTGGTTGTGGTCACCGGGGATTTTCTGGCGCATCGACGCGCGGTGCCGACCGTCTTGGAGACGCTGGCTCCGCTGCTGGCCAAGCCGGGGTTTTTCACACTAGGCAGCAACGACTACCTCGCCCCACGGCCGTTCAACCCTCTGCGGTATCTGCGCGGGCCTTCGCCACTGGACGCCGGGCGTGCGATTCTGCCGTGGGGTGATCTGGTGGCCGGATTGACTGGTTACGGCTGGTTGGACTTGGACAATCGAGCCACCCGACTAGACCTGCCGGGCTGGTCCATCGATGCTCGCGGCGTCGACGACCCACATATTGAACGTGATCGGTACGAGGCCGTCGCTGGCCGCTTCGATTCCAACGTGACCCTGAAGCTCGGTGTCACCCACGCTCCCTATCGCCGCGTGCTCGGCGCAATGGCGGGCGACGGGGCGGACCTGATTCTGGCGGGCCACACTCACGGTGGCCAGGTGTGCCTTCCGGGTTACGGCGCGATCATTACCAACTGCGATCTTGACCGGAAACGGGCCAAGGGCCTGAGTACCTACAGTGGCAGCGGACTTCATGGCCCACACACGAGTGCCCTACACGTTTCTGCTGGAGTCGGGGCCTCACCGTACTCACCCATCCGCTTCTTCTGCCCCCCAGAGGCCACGCTGCTCACGCTGACGGCCAATTCCTAGTTGGACGATCGCCTCGGCTAGACTGTAGCGACTGCGGGGTGTAGCGCAGCTTGGTAGCGCGCTTCGTTCGGGACGAAGAGGTCGCAAGTTCAAATCTTGTCACCCCGACCACTGTTCAGCAGACGCAGATTGACCACTGCTGTCAGCGAGGCCGATAGAGCCGATAGAGCCGATAGAACCGTGTCACGGCAGCGAGACCCAAGCTTGGCTTGGTTGTCACTCGCGGCCGTCGAAACCTTAGCTTGAGATCGGGCTGGGCCGTTTCCTCGGCACTTTTCGCTTCACGACTGGAGTCCCCGGCTCGCGAAGCGCGATCAGTCGATTAGCCCTAGTTAGAATCGCTGCTCGCGCCGATACCGCTCGCTCCACAACACCGGTTACCCAGTTGGGTCCCGAGTATCTACCGGCCCAGGTCGGCCGACTCCATCTGATCCTTGGGCCATTTGCCGCCGTTCTCCCAGAACAACCGAATATCGTCTAGGTCGCGGCCTTTGGTCTCGGGAGCAACCTTGAACACGAACACCCAGGCAAAGGCGGCCAACAGCGCGAAGATCGCAAATGACCCCGCCCCACCCAGTTCATCCATGATGGTCAGGAAGAACTGGGCCACCAGGATGTTGGCGGCCAAGTTTGCAGTGAGCATGAAACTTGCGCCCAAAGACCGCAGCCGGGCCGGGAACGATTCGGTGGAGTAGACCACCCACAGGGAACCGAACCCGATCACGAAGCCCACATTGATAAACGCCAAGCCCAGGAACCCACCGATGTCTTGCCAGGTGCTGAAACTGCCACCCTCACCGGCACTGGCGAAGACCAATACCAGCAACAGCTGCGCTGCAATCATGATGCTGATGCCGGTGAGAAGAACCGGGCGTCGACCCCAGTTGTCGATATACCGCATGGCAAACAGCACCGCGATGAAAGCGATCACCTGAACCAGGGCGTTCATGCCGGTGTTCATCGCGTCCGACTCAATCCCCATCTGCTGGAAGATGGCTGGTCCGTAGGTGATGGTCGCGTTGATCCCCGTGATCTGAACGAGGAAACCAAGAACCACAACAAAGACGGTGGCCCGAAAGTAGGGCTTGCTGAACATCTCCTTGAGTGCACCACCGGTCTCCTCCGCCATCGCGGCCCGCATGATCGCCAACTCTTCTTCTGGATCTCGATCCGGCTCAATCAGTAACAGTGACCGACGCGCTTCATCCTCGCGGCCCTTCAGCATCAACCAACGCGCGGTCTTTGGGAGTTTCACGAGCACGGGCAGGAGTAGCGCAGCGGGGATCGCCGCTAGTCCCAGCATGATGCGCCAGTTGTATTCCGGATTCACCTGCGACAACAGCAGCGCTCCCACAAAACCCAAGATGACGCCGAACACTGTCGCGAGTTGGTACATCACCAAGGTTCGGCCCCTGGTGGCGGATGGGACCGACTCAGCGATAAAGACCGGAGCTGCAATCAACGAAAGCCCAATAGTGACGCCTAGGAAGTAGCGGGAAGCCTCCAGCATGAAGGTATCCACACTCAAGGCACTGGCAAGGCAGAAGATGACGTATCCGGCGGCCACCACGATCATCGTGTTGCGGCGACTGATCTTGTTGACCAACCAGCCACCGATGATGACACCGGTGAGTTCGCCGTAGACCACGGAAGCCGCGATGAACGACCAGACCTGGTTGCTCACCTCTAGATCCGGCTGGGCGTAGAGTTGCGCGCCGCCAATGTTGGATTGGTCGTACCCGTAGACGATCCCGAGCGTCGCGGCCGCGAGTGTGACCCACTTGGCCGCGTTCGGTCCCCGGATTGCTCGGGTGGGTGCGTTGGCCGTTGTCGTCATGGCACGTCCTCGACTTGATCCTTCGACCCGGGTCGGGCGTCTAGGAGCCACGACGAACCCCTCGGTTCGCTGTGGTTGGACACATTGAACCGCAAAC
>JAHZKU010000226.1 GCA_022600255.1 Actinomycetes bacterium
GAGAAAGCGTGCACCGGGACGCCCGTCGGACACGGCCTCCCAGACGGCGTCCCTGCTGGCGCCGACGGAGCTGATCATGCCGATGCCGGTGATGACCGCGCGGCGCGTCACGCCGGCAGTCTGCCCGATCGACGATGTGCCCGGTCCGGCCGCGTCAACGCACCCGGACCGAGGTCAGCATGAAGGCCGAGCGAGGTGCGCCGGAGTTGATCGTCGGCCGCCCCACTGGTGGAACCGGTGGGGGAGTTGGCGGTGATTGGGCCCTTGGGGCGGACCGTTCGTGATGCTGCGGCGTTGCTAGATGTCCTAGCCGGGCCAGCGCCGGGTGATCCGCTTCCACCGGCACCGCTGCCCATTGGCGGATTCCTCGCGGCGGCGGATGCCCCGCCCAGACAGTTGCGGATCGGCCGGTTCGCCACCCCGATGATTGCGGATACACCCATCGATGACGCCTGCATGGCGGCCTACGAAGCTGCGACAAACCTGTTGGTTGACCTCGGCCACGAGGTCAGTGATGTGGCCGCGCCATACGGCCCAGAGGTTGTGGCCAGCTTCGAATCGGTCTGGACAGTAGGGGCCGCCTCAATCCCATTGCGCCCAGACGTGGAGGACATGCTTCTGCCGCTGACCGCCTGGCTGCGCGGCCGCGGTCAGGCCGTCTCCGGCCCAGAGTTGGCTGCCGCAGTTTCTGCTATGCGCTCGGTGTCGCGCCAGGCCATCGTGGCGCTGGCGGACTACGACGCGGTCCTGACACCCGCGCTGGCGCAGCCGAGCGTGACCGTTGGGGGCCTGCGAGATGACGCAGATCCGGCGGCGGACTTTGCGGCGCAGAAGGCGTTCACCCCCTTTACTGCGCCGTTTAACGTGAGCGGGCAACCCGCGATGAGCCTACCGATCGCCCAGACGGGGCAGGGATTCCCCGTTGCCGTTCAGATCGTTGGGCGTCCCAATGACGAAGCCACCCTGATCTGGCTGGCAGCCCAAGTCGAGGCCGCCGTGCAGTGGTCGCAGCGCCACCCGGAGATCTGGACCACCTAGTGGATGACGCCGTTCAAGCCCTTGCGGAAGCTTATGGTGTGGCTCTGGAGTATTGGGACCAAGCGGGGAACCTCCAACCGGTGGCCGAAGCCACGGTGGTCGCGGTCCTGTCAGGTCTTGGGGTCCGAGTCGAGGACACAGAGCAGGCCCACGCTTCCATGCGCCACCATCAGAGCCGAGACTGGCGCAGGGCGCTGCCGCCGGTCTTCATCCAGCGGCAAGGGCACGCGGGTGTCTGTTGGGTCCATGTCGAACACGGAGCTCCGGCCGAACTCCTGATCAGTGTCGAAGGAACGAACGACACGATCTCGCTGGAGCAGATCGATGACTGGACTGCCCCGCAAATCGTTGACGGCCGCACGATGGGGCAGGCATCGTTCGCAGTCCCAGCCGGTCTCCCGCTGGGCTGGCATCAGCTACAGGCGCGCTCCACCGATCTTGTGGCGAGGTGCCCCTTGGTGATCACGCCAGACAGGCTGCCCAGCCCGCCGAAATCCTGGGGGCTCATGACGCAGATTTACTCGGTGCGTTCGGTCGAATCTTGGGGGATGGGGGACTATCACGACCTGGCCGAGCTGGCCCGATGGCTGGGACACGATTGGCAGGGCGACTTCTTGCTGGTGAATCCGTTGCATGCCACCGAGGCCTATCCGCCTGTCGAACCCTCGCCGTACCTGCCGGCATCTAGGCGATTCTTGAGTCCGCTGTATCTGCGGGTTGAAGATGTCCCCGAATACCAGCTGTTGTCGGCCGCGGCACGCGCTGAGGTAGCCACACTGGCGCAACAGGGTGGGTGCGGCGCTATCGCAGCGGCGCTGATCGATCGTGACAGCATTTGGCAGGCGAAACTGGCGGCGTTGCGGATTGTCTTTGCAGCGGGCCTGACCCCTGAGCGTGCTCTGTTGTTTGATTCCTTTGTCACTTCGCAGAGTCCCGCATTACAGCAGTTCGCCACTTGGTGCGCGCTAACGCGCAGCTTCGGTCCCACATGGCAGGACTGGCCGGAAGAGTTGCAGGTGGCTGACTCAGCGGCGGTTGAGTCTTTCCGCGAGCAGAATCAAGATGAAGTCCGGTTCTTCATGTGGTTGCAGTGGCTGTGCGATGAGCAGATCGCGGCCGCGCAGCAGACTGCTACCGACAGCGGCTTGTCCCTTGGCATCATTCATGACCTAGCAGTGGGGGTCCACGGCGAGGGCGCTGACGCCTGGCGACTGGCCGATGTCCTGGCCGGAGATGTCACGGTGGGGGCGCCGCCGGACATGTATAACCAACTCGGGCAGAACTGGGCGCAGCCGCCCTGGAATCCCGTGGCGCTAGCCGAGGCCGCCTACCGGCCTTTCCGGGACATGCTCCGGGCCATTCTGCGACATGCGGGTGGCATCCGAATCGATCACGTCCTAGGTCTGTTTCGTCAGTGGTGGATCCCTGAAGGCAACGCGGCCACCCAAGGCACGTACGTACGGATGGATCACGAGGCGCTGCTCGGAATCTTGCTGTTGGAAGCCCACCGGGTGGGGGCCGTTGTGATCGGGGAAGATCTTGGCACGGTCGAGGACTGGATCAGGCACGATCTGGCCGAACGCGGCATTCTGGGCACCGGGGTGTTGTGGTTCGAGAGGGACACCGACGGTCAGATTCGCCCGCCGGAGGATTGGCGGGCTGATGCCCTGGCCAGTGTCACGGTGCATGACCTGCCACCCAGCGAGGGCTACGTGCGCGGAGCCCACGTGGAACTGCGGCACCAGTTGGGTTTGCTCGCGAATCCTTTGGATCAGGAACGTGAGTTTCACGCCCAGGAACTCGCAGCTTGGAATCAGTTGTTGACCGAGCGGGGTTTGCTGCACTCACCCGACCCGCCCCCTAGGGACGTCGTCGTGGCGTTGCACCAACTCTTAGCGACCTCTCCCGCCCGTCTGTTGGCTGTGAGCTTGCCAGATTTGCTGGGCGACTTGCGCCCTCAGAACCAGCCGGGAACCAATCGGGAGTACCCCAACTGGTGCGTCCCGTTGACCGACGCCGCCGGTGAGCCCGTGGCGCTGGAAGACCTAGCGAAGCGCGTTGACGCGCGAATGATCCAACCGCTGCAATATCGCGACCGGGCGTGAAGGCCGTACTGCATCAGCCATGAACGGTGCCTCGAAGGTTGGCCCCACTCCTAGCGGGTTACCCAGGCAAGTCCCGGCGACGAAACGCCAAGAGCGCAATCACAAAGAGCACGAAATTCAGCCCTAGCAGGGCCGCCAGGGCGGGCCAATCAAAACCATTGGCCAAGGGGTTCGAGCCGTAGTACCAGTGCCAAGGTGACAGCCACGCCCAGTCGGCAAGTCCCTCGGACAGCGGCGCGAAGCTGGCCCAGGCATACGCCACTAGGGCTACCCCGGTTCCTACGATCATGCTTAGCACCCGGCGACCGCTCAGGACTGCCGTGATGACGGTGAGCAGCCCGACTGCGGTAACGAACAGCCCCATGTGCACGTTGACAGCCACCACACCGGCTGTCGGAATCCCGAGGGAGGACACCAACGACCCCAGCCAGACTCCCAGCCCGGTGCCGAAACACATCAGCGCGACTAGGGTGAACATGGCGGCGATCTTGGATATCGCCAGCGATGAGCGGCTGATCGGGTTGGCGGCGAGTAACCCGATGGTGTGGTCTTCGATCTCTGCGGCAAAGGAGCGGGCCGCAATCACTAGCGCCACGTAGATGAGAATCGCCGGGGCCCAGATCGAGTACATCTCAACATTGACGAATCCGAGTCCGGTGCCGAAGTCACCGAAGATCACCGAAACCGACGTGGGCAATCCTGTTGCCAGGTCCGCCAACCCCGCCCCCATGGATTCATAAAGCGGGCCTAAGGCCAACCCCATCAAACCCAGACCTAGCGCGACCAGGCTGGCGAGCAACAGCCGTTCCGCAACCGTGCGCGAATAGACGTTGCGCAGCGACCACGTGCGCACAGTGGAACTAGGCGGCAAGGTGTGCATTTGTGTCGTCATGGCTTTACCCCCTCAGATCTCGCCGATTCAAACCCGTAGCACCAATCGCGCCCAGAACAATGGCCGCAAGGAGCATGACCCCTAACGCCCACCAGCTGACGCCGCTCTGGAGTGGATCATTGCCTGAGTACAAGTACCACGGCGTGAACTTGGAGATCTGCGCAAAGTCCGGGACAGCCCCGAGCAGGGTTGTCACCAGGTAGGAGAACGCCGCCACCACACTGGCGACCGTGGCTCCCAATGCGGTTCCTGTCCAGCCCCCGACGGCTAGGGCAAGACCCGCGAACATCAATCCTAGGCCCGCTAACTGCAGGCAAGCTGCTGTCGTGTTCTGGCCACTAAGGTCCAATCCGACTGCGGCGGCAATCCAGTCTGAACCCAGCCAGAGCACAACGCAGATCAAAATGATGCCCACAGCAAGCACCCCACTCTTGGTGAGGTAGACGCGGGTCCGACTCACCGGGTTCATCAGGAGCAGGTCCAATGTGGCCGACCGTTCCTCGCCGGTGGCAGCGGCCGATGCACCGGGAATCGCGTAGGCCAAGATAATTAGGGGCGCAAGAACTGCGAACAGCGCAGAAACCACTAGTCCGGCGGTCGTGCCGTCCTGCACACCATAGATTGCAGCGAGCGCGTCCGGAAGGTCGGCGAACAGCGCGCCGACCTGAGCATCGAAGCCCGAGTAGATTCCCATCGTGAAAAGCGCCAAGAGCAGCAACGCGACCGTCGAAACCGTGGTGGTTACCCAACGGTCTCGGATCGACTTGGTCAGCAACGTCGTGCTCATGACTGGTCAGCCCCGATGGGTGCTTCGACTCCGTCCACCCCGCTGGTGTCAGCAGGGTCACCCGGCTCGCGATAGTAAGTCAGGAAGATCTCTTCTAGATCAGCCTCGTGGCTCTTTACATCCAAGACGTCGTGCGCCAAAGCGACGCGCAGTAGGTCACTGATGGGTCCGTCAAACCAGACACGGGTCACACTGCCGCTCGCTTCGACCCGCTGAACGTGCGCGATCTGCGCAAAGGCCTGGTCTGGCACTGACTCGGCAAAATCGAACTCGAGTTGGCGCACCGCCATGTGCATGAGTTCGGCAACCCGAGCCACTTCGATTAGGCGACCGGCCCGCAGAATCCCGACGCGGTCGGCCACATGTTGTACCTCGGACAAGGAGTGGGAGGACAGGAATACCGTACGCCCCTCATCACGCACCTCTGCGATCATGCTCTGTAGTTCCTTCTGCATCAAGGGGTCTAAGCCCGTGCTGGGCTCATCCAGGATGAGCAGGTCTGGCCGGTTCATAAACGCTTGGATCAAGCAGATCTTCTGGCGATTGCCCGTGGAATAGTCACGCATGGCTTTGCCAAGATCCGCATCGAGTCGGTCGGCTAGTTCGGCGACGTATTGCTCGTCCACGCCACCGCGCAGATTCGCGAAGTAGCGCAGCACCTCGGCCCCGGTAAGTTTGGGATACATCTCAAACTCACCCGGCACGTAACCAACGTGGCGGCGGATCGCGACGGAATCATGTTGCGCGGCAAGACCGAAAATCTCAGCTTGGCCTCGGGTGGGGCGTAGGAAATTCAGGAATGTCCGAATCGCGGTGGTCTTGCCTGCTCCGTTGGGGCCCAGAAAGCCGAACACTTCGCCGGCTTCGACAGCGAGGTCAAGATCCACGAGCGCCAGGACCGGGTCGCCGTGGCGACCGCCGAATGTTTTGGTGAGTCCACTAGCTCGAATCGGAAGTTCGGTCATGCTGCCACCTGCGTTCCCGCGACTGAGTTGCACCAACGCCAACCGGTTGATCCGGTTTCACTTGCGCGTGTGGCCGCGCGTCCCAGACTCGCACGATCTCGGATCGGGCCACGCCGAATCTCACCACCAGGAACCTGTTAGGTATCCACCATTGGCAAAACTCCGGCGAGTCGCTACCTCCAGTATACGTTCGTTGGGAAGCGACGTTCGGTAGCGTCAGTCGGCATCGACGGCGCGCGCCCGCAGGGCACGCCGAGTGGAATCAGCACCCTCACCGACTAGGCGAGCGGCGGCAGGGTGCACGTCCGCACCGGCCGCGAACGCTTCAGCAGCCTCGGCGGTGCTCTCCGATACCGCCAAGTACGGATACAGCAGCATGGTGATCGACTGCGCCATTTCTGGCGTGCGCTCCTGCCAGATCGTTGGGAGCTGCTCGAAGTACTGCGGTATGTATGGTGCCAAGATCTCGGCTTGGCCTGCCCGGGAAAAGCCACCCAACGTCGCGTCCAGCAGCGCGTTCGGCAGTTCGCCGCCCATGATCGCGGCCCAAGCATCCGCCTTGGCAGCAGCGGTCGGTAGCGAAGCGAGCGCCATGGCTCGGTGCCGCCGGCCGGTTGCGGTGGCATCGGCCTGCGCTTCCTCCTCGATGCGCTCGGCATCAGCAAGTCCAGCCGCGGCCAGAGACTGCAGCAGGCCCCAGCGAAGATCGGTGTCTACCGTGAGGCCAGCTAGCGTCCTGTCTCCGTTGAGCAGATCCGCCACGATCTGCAGTTGCTCAGGTGTTTGCGCCATGGCGGCTAGTCCGCGCACAAAGGCGAGTTGATGATCGCTACCGGGGTCCGCGGCTTGCGCCCAAGCCCAAAGGTTGTCGGCCAGCGCGCTGGCGTATTGGTCGCGGTGCTCCGGCGCTGCGTATTGATCCACAGCGGCGTGCACTTGGCGCAAGATGGTCTGTACGACGGCCACATCGTTTTCCGTGGCTAGGCCAGCGTTGACCAGGGCGACGTAATCGCCGGTCGACATCTCGCCGTCCCGGGTCATGTCCCACGCGGCGCCCCAGATCAGTGTGCGGGCGAGGGAATCCTTGATCTCGCCGATGGCCGAGATGACTGTCTGCTTGGAGCGATCGTCGAGCCGGATCTTCGCGAACGTTAGATCTTCGTCATTGAGCAACAACAGGTCAGGCTGGGGTTTGCCCGCCAA
>JAHZKU010000227.1 GCA_022600255.1 Actinomycetes bacterium
ATCAAGCCGAACACGATCGCAGTGGCGCTGGTTCCGTAGAGAAATTCCAGATTCACACCGAACCAAGACAAGACCCAGCCGATGAAATACAACAGGCCGACACCAGCAGCCATGGCCACAATGACCTGAACGACTTTTGCCGTAACCCGGAAAACCCGCAGCGCGTAGAGCACCAACATGGCGATCGTGATCACGAAGGTGCACAGCAAAGCGATGCCCACGACACCCTCGAATACTTCGTCGTAGTACCGAGAAATCGCCCCCATCCACAGTCCCGTCAACAGGGCATAGAGTAGACCTGCAGGCAAGGCCAGCTTTGGGCTTCGCGCCGCCATTATCGTCAACGCAATCAAGACGATGTATCCGATCAGATATACCAATCCGGCACCCTTACCGGAGTACGTGGCGGCATTGTTCCAGCCCACCACGGCCAGCGCAGCAATGATGATTACGAAAACGAAAGTCTTAACGGCCACACCGCCGTAGCTCATCCGCGACGAGGACGCCGGGTACGAGTCGCTGATTTCGGGCGACGACCAAGTCTGGTCATTCAACATCTGATTCGACATGCAGCAAGAATACGTTCGTGGGTGGGGCTCGGGTCACCTACCGTCGTAGGAAGTGGTGATCAAGCTCTTCATCACGGCCTCAGCCAGGCTGGCCCCTTGGTTGGCCAGCACATAGCCTCCAACAAGCCGTTCGTGGTCCATGTGACTGCAGCGTCTGCGCACCGTTCGGTCGGCGTCCACTGGCCCAGCGACGTCATCGCCGACTGGGCGTTCGGATCCGCAGTCCTGCTCACCTCAGCCCTGATCCTGTGGTGGCCCCTCGCGCGCGGCTGGACTGCACGAGACGTGGCACCAAATCCGACGGCCCCCACATGACCAGCGTCATCGACGCGGTGCCCCGTGCACCGATCCTTCCTCTTCCCGGTCACCCGAAGTGGGTTTGGCGGTCGGCGGCGTCTGAGCGTGAGTATTGGTCCCGTGAGCGTCGCCTGCCCTAGGAGACGGAGGAAGCGTCGGGTCAGCCGGCGCCCACACTCAGCATCGGGCAGAGGAGCGCAACATGGGCATGTCCGAGATGATCACCCAGCAACGGACGATGAAGATGACGACCCCGATCCCGGAGAACCGCACCACACCGGACAAGGTCGAGACCTCCATCGGCACACTCGAGTTCTTCGATGGAGTTCCGGACGGCGACACCAAGGACACACTGGTGGACTTCGTCCAGCGCGGCCGGGCGGTCGAAGCCTCCATCAACATGACCCCCGCGGCATCGATGTACTCCCTGCGACAGGGTCATCGCGATCTTGGCCTGACCGAGTGCAACCAGATCCTGATCGCCGAACAGCTCGGCGACTCCGTTTGTCTCAGGAGGACTCACGACGAGTATTTAGGCACTAACGTCTCCCGTGGCGGCGAGACTGCCGACAACCGCCCGATTCCTCGCCAGTCCAGGCGTCGAAAACACGCTTTGTCGTCTTGCGAACAGACGTCTGGCGAGAAACCCCTGGCGGAAACAGAGCTGTCAAGGAACCAACGGTTCGAGGTTTTCCGCCACCCCTTGGAGGTTGGGCTCGAAACGATTTCTTTGGGTTGCTGCGCTAGCTGATCAGCTCGAGGCGAGGTGCTCGTAGATTGTGGAGCGGTTCACGCCGAATTCGCGGGCCAATGATGTCTTGGACTCGCCGCCTGATGCTCGGCGGCGTATTTCGGTTGTTTGAGCTTGCGTGAGAATACGAGTCCGTCCGGTGTAGACGCCTCGTTGTTTGGCCAGGGCAATTCCTTCGGACTGCCTTTCCTTTCGAAGTGCCCGCTCGAACTCGGCGAACGCTTGCATCGCCTTCATGATGATCGCCTGATTCTCGGACTGACGGTTCGTGAAGGTTAAGTCCTCTCTGAGGAAGCTCACCGTGGCACCCCGCTTGACGAGCGTTTCCACGATCTGGCTGACCTGTCCAATGTCTTTCGCAATCCGATCCATGGACTGAACCACAACCACATCATCGGCCCGCGCGTACTCCAAGAGTTCGTCAAGGGCTGGTCGGTGGTGTGTCTTCCCGTCAGCTTCATCAACAAAGACGCGATCGGGTTCGATGCCGATCAACTGCTCGTTGGCGAATGGTGGTTGGCTTCCTACCCGAAGGTAGCCGATCAATTCACCAATAGCGGGGCTTGGAGGCTTCCTGTTGTGAACGCCGAATTCGGTCGTATCTGACACATCGCCTCCGACCACTTCTGAGAAACGGGACCCCGCTTGCGCGGTGTTGCGTAACTCAGTTCCACATTCTACGTGTCATATCCCCCGGGGGTGGTTGAGTTTCGATACATTCTTGATTGTGGGTGAACTTCTGGGATACGCGAGGGTGTCCACCAATGACCAAGATGCTGCTTTGCAGACCAGAGCGCTCAGCGAAGCGGGCTGTTTCCGGATTTTCACCGACGTAATGTCTGGGGCCGCTGAGCATCGACCTGAGCTGGACAAGTTGAAGGACCAGCTCCGACCAGGGGACACCCTGGTGGTCTGGCGGCTGGATCGGCTTGGTCGTTCGCTGAGGCATCTGATTGATTCCATGAACGAGCTGGAGAAACAAGAGGTCGGGTTTCGCTCGCTGACCGAAAGCATTGACACGACTTCAGCGGGTGGCCGCTTGATCTTCCACGTTTTCGGAGCTCTTGCTGAGTTTGAGCGCGAACTCATCCAAGAGCGAACCCAAGCTGGATTGGCCGCAGCTCGGGCTCGCGGTCGACACGGCGGTCGGCCGCCGCTGCTGACCGATGACCAACTCAAGACCGCAAAACAAATGTATGAACGCCAAGACATGACCGTCGCCCAAATCGGCGAAGTCCTTGGCGTCAGCCGGACAACAATCTATCGCGCACTGAAATCCTCGCCAGGCCAGCCCAGGCGCAACCGGTCGAAGAAACCGGCAGCAACCAAATGACGAACGGGCCGGGCGGTGATGATCGTCCCGGCCCTGACGAGATTGCGCAGCAACGCTGGGCGATCCTGGAACCCCACCTAGACGATCAGATTTCGTTGGTTGAGCTGGCCGCTGAACACCACGTGTCCATTCGGACCTTGCACAGGTGGAAAGCCAGCTACGTTAAGTGCGGCATGGCCGGGCTCACGCCCAAGAGCCGCATCGACAAGGGCCAGCGCAAAATCCCACCTCAGCTGCACCAGTTCATCGAAGGCACCGCCCTTCGTAGACCTCGCCCTTCGATCGCGACTATCACTCGCCGCGCGGCCACCGTGGCACATGCCAAACAGTGGCCAACCGCCAGCTACGCCGTCGTCCGGGACATCGTGAATGCCACCAGCGATGAGTTGCAGGTGATGGCTCACGAAGGGACTGCAGCTTGGCGAGATCGGTACGAGCTGGTGTGGCGAAGGCAAGCCGACCTTCCCAACGCGATGTGGCAGGCAGACCATACCGAGCTGGACATTCTCATCTTGGACCCAGCAGGCAAGGTCGCCCGGCCCTGGTTGACGGTCGTGCTTGATGACCACAGTCGAGCGATCTGCGGCTACCTACTCTTCATCGGTGCACCATCAGCTTTGAACACCGGCCTGGCATTGCGCCAAGCGATCTGGCCCAAGGCCGACCCGGACTGGGTCATGTGCGGAATACCGGACCTGCTCTACATAGACCACGGCAGCGACTTCACCAGCCACCACCTCACCCAAGTCAGCACGGACCTGCGCATGCAACTGGTCTACTCAACGGTCGCTCGCCCCCAAGGAAGGGGCAAGGTCGAGCGATTCTTCGGATCGGTAAACACCGAACTCCTTGCCGACCTCCCCGGCTACCTGTCGCCAGAGCGCGGGCACCACAAACCCGTGCCAAAGCTGAGCATCGATGACCTGGACAACAAAATCAGCGGTTTCATCGCCACCTACAACCACCGCGTGCACTCATCGACCAGCCAGTCTCCCCACAACTCCTGGGTCAAGGATGGGTGGCTGCCACGACTTCCCGACAGTCTCGACCAACTCGACGGACTGCTCATCCAAGTCGCCAAGGCGCGGGTCGTTCATCGCGACGGAATCCGATTCCAAGGTCTGCGCTACCTTTCCCCGACCCTGGCCGGTTACGTCGGCCAACCAGTCACCATCAGATACGACCCCCGCGACCTGACTGAGATCAGGGTCTTCCACAACAACGAATTCCTGTGCAAGGCGATCGACCCCAACCACGACTCCTCGGCCATCAGTCTCAAAGAAATCCAGGCAGCCCGCTCCAAACGCCGACGACAAGTCCGTGCCGAACTCAACCAGCGCATCGCGGTCACCAAACCCCCACCCCCCACCGAAGCCGCCGTCCAGAAGCCACGAGAGCGACCGATCAGGCGAAAACCAAAGCTGAAGACCTACCAGGAGGAAACATGAGCCGATTCATCGCGACGAAGGAGCATCGCAGATTCTGCGAGTTCGCCAACGCCGTTCGCAAAGACCGCACAATCGGCCTGTGCTACGGGTCAGCCGGAGTCGGCAAGACACTTTCAGCCCACCGCTACTCCGGCTGGGACAAGGCCCATCCCATGTTCAGCGACTGGTACGGATCAAAAGTCCAGTTCCGCGAGGAATCCGGAATATCAGCCAATGCTGCCTTGGCCCGAAGCCGCACACTCTTCTACACCCCACACGTGCAATCCAACCCCAGAACCGTCAGATCAGAACTAGACGAGATTCTGGGCAGAACACACCTATGCATCGAGCAACACTTCATCAAACAAGGCGAACCCCTCGACCGCAGCGGAGCCACCATCCGCAGGCCAAAGGCCGACCTCATCATCGTCGACGAAGCAGAAAGGCTCGCCACCCAGTCCATCGAAGTGCTCCGCGACCGCTACGACCGAGAAGGCATAGGACTGATCCTCATCGGAATGCCCGGACTAGAAAAGCAATTCAGTCGCTACCCCCAGTTCTAC
>JAHZKU010000305.1 GCA_022600255.1 Actinomycetes bacterium
AGCAGGACAACGAATCCCCCGAGAACAACAAAATCGATAACCGGAACACTACTGGTACCCATGACAGGTCACCCCTCGCTCCTAGTTTACGACTCGAAGCTGCCTCGGCAGTGGTCAGGGAAGGCAAACCAAGGTGAGCGTGTCAACTGGCCCAGAGGTGCTATCTCTGACGCCAGGTGAAGAGTAGTTGAGAGCGTTCACTGCTGCTCGATCAGTTCGCACTGGATGGGTCGGGTCAACACCTTCTCTAGGGGTGCCCAATCCGGGCTGGTGTCGCTGGGCTGAGACAGGCGGATACTGCCGATTTTCTTCAACCGGGGCATGAGCTTGAAGTTCACCTACGGGCCATATTCGGAGGTTCGTGCAGGTCAGGCCCCCGCTCTTGGGCTGCGAACAACGGGCCTACGTAGGAGAGGCGGCCTTCGCAGCGGCGGTCGCCAAGAGCATCGGCGGCCCCAACTCGATACCGAAACATGCCTAGGCTCAAACCGCCGAGACATAACCGAGGCAGTGTGGTGAGATGGCGCGAGTGGTCGCTGCCGTTGGCCCAGACCCCACCTGACAGATTCGAAAGGAATCGCTGACATGACCAAGCGTTTACTAGTCAACACAGGCAATGGCATGTTCGGCCGGGCTCTTATCGAGCAACTCCTGGATCGTGAGGACGTTGAGGTGAGGGCGATGGTGCGGGACCGGAGCAAGTTTCCGTTGACCGGAGGGAACTTGGTGGTGGTTGAGGCCGACATGGATGATCCTCCCTCTCTGGAGCCTGTCACGCGTGACATTACGCATGCATTCGTCACATCACCGATGGACGAGCACATCACCGAACGGGAGATCGCCATGTTTGACGCCTGTCGGGCGAATGGCAATCCGCAGATCATCAGCATCGCTGGAGCAGTTGATCATGCGGGCGACCATCTCGTGTCGCTGCACGATGCGGCCCGGGCGCATCTGATGGCATCCGGCCTGCCTTGGACCATCGTCTCGCCCAACTCGGTGATGGAGACGTCTTTGATGTCATTCAAGGATCAGATCGCAATGGGCCAGATGTTCGGCGTATCCGGCGACGGTCGAATCGGTCTGGTTGCTCTCGAGGATGTGGCGCGTGTGATGGCGGAGGTCGTTGTCGGTGAGGGGCACGAGGGCAAGAACTACTACTGCACTGGCCCGGCCGCGGTTTCCTTGGGCGAGGTCGCGGAGGCTTTCACGCGGGTGTTGCCTCATCCTGTTCAATACGTGAACATGACGGACGAGGATTTCATACAGATGCTCCTGGACTACGCAGGGTTCAAATCCAAGGAGGAGGCGGAGATCGGTGTCATGTGTCATCTCCGGGCTTGGCGAGAGGGTCGGGCCAGCATGGTGACGGACACGGTGCAGAAGGTCACCGGCCAGGACGCCATGTCGGTCGAAGACTGGATTAGCGAGGAGAGGGACGTCTTCGTCAGGTGATGACATCTTCGTCCTCCGGCCGATGTGCGTTTGTCAAGGTGGGTCGGCCTCACTTGAGCGAAGTTTCTCAAGGTTGAATGGCCCCAGCCTGATTCGACTCTCACAGGGTCGCGCTGGAGCCGACCAAGTTCCGGACATCCTGAATCCCGCTGACGAATCAGCATGGGTCTTGAGCGAGGTTGGTTCTGCAACACCGCTCTTTTCAGGGAAGACTCGGTGGTGTTATGGACACGATCACCGTGCTGCAGCGCGCTATCCGGTTGCGGGACCCGCATACCGCTCACCATCAAGACCGCGTCGCCGCGATGAGCGCTGCCTTGGGTATTCAGCTTGGGTGGGACGCAGAACGGATTGAGCAGGCACGCCGAGGCGGGCTGGTCCACGATCTGGGCAAGCTTGCCGTACCTGTGTCGATACTGAACCGGCCCGGCCCGTTGAGCTCAAATGAGTACGAGTTGATCAAGGAACACCCCATCTTCGGAGTCCAAGTCCTCACAGAGGACCAGCGGCCTCCGTCCGATGTGGTCATGATCATTGAGCAGCACCACGAAAGACTGGACGGTTCGGGATACCCAAACCATTTGGTCGCCTCAGACATCAACGAGTCGGCACAAATCGTGGCAATCGCAGACGTATTCGAGGCCATGACATCGCGCCGGTCCTACCGCCTGGAGAACACGCTTGCCGCCTCACTGGATGAACTGCACGCTGGTCGTGGCACCAGCTACCACGGCGACGGCGTCGACGCGCTGGTGGCTCTCATCGAGGGACACGCCCTAGACGAGGCACAAGACGCGTGGCCGATCCTGCCGGTCGATGATGTGAAGTACCCCTGGCAAGACAGCCCGTAGCGCCGCCACCCCACCCGATTCACGCACGACCAGTTAGCCGGGAATCGCGGCTGGCGTGGGCTCGATGCTGACCAGCGCGCTTGGCCACATACATGGCTTGATCAGCGCTCATCATCAGCTGATGGAACGTCTTGCCGCCTTCGGGGTAGTAGGCGATTCCGATACTCACCGAGGGGCAATACTCCCGACCATCCACGGACAGTGGCTCTGCCAAAGCACCCACCACCCAGCCCTCGGATATCTCGCACGTCCCTAAGCGATTGGTTGCATCTGGATGTCCGTCAATGGACTAGCAACTGTGGTCAACTCTGTGGTCAAATCGGCTCGCGTTCGACCAAGTACCCCGCATTTACGAGGGAAAAGCGCGCCCGGAGGGATTCGAACCCCCAACCTACTGGGTAGAAACCAGTTGCTCTATCCATTGAGCTACGGGCGCTTGGTGCCGGCGCACGACCGGCATATCACCGGCTAGGGGCCCCGAGGCTGCCAGGTGATAACCCTGTCATTGTGCCAGATCAGACCAAGGGCGGCATCGGTGTCGCAGCGAGCCTAGACGTCTGGTGGGTAGCGTGCATCTGACAACTCTGCCGGCGGCTGAGCAGCGATTCTCGCGGCTGGAATACCCCTTGGC
>JAHZKU010000228.1 GCA_022600255.1 Actinomycetes bacterium
CAGCTTGCACGGCCCCATCGTCCAATATGACCGCACCCGCAACATTCGCGGAGTGACGCAACCACAGAAGTCTGCTTGGCACCCGTTTGCCGGTTACATGGAAATATGTCCCGATTGCCTCACCTGTCAGCGCCGCGGCGGCACTAGAACTCTGGGCAAGCAGCACAGGAACACCCGCACCCGTTGCGATCCGCGCGGCCGCCACTTTGGTCTTCATGCCCCCGCTGCCGACCCCCACAGCCCCAATGCCACCGGCCTCGACACCAGCCAGATCAGCGTCAGAAAAGACGTCGGAAATCTGCCTGGCCTCGCGGCGGTTTGGGGGTTGATCGAACAGGCCAGAGACATCGCTGAGCAGCACAAGGGCGTCGGCGTGCACGAGATGCGAGACCAGTGCGGCCAATCGGTCGTTGTCCCCAAACCGAATCTCGTGGGTGGCCACGGTGTCGTTCTCGTTCACGATCGGAACCACACCAAGTTCCAACAGTCGGTACAGGGTTCGTTGGGCATTGCGATAGTGCGAACGGCGAATCATGTCCTCAGCGGTGAGCAGGACTTGCCCAACCGCCAAGCCGCGCGCTGCGAAGGCGGCGTCGTAGGCCGCCAATAGTGCCCCCTGACCAACACTGGCCGCCGCTTGCTGGGTGGCCAAGTCGGCTGGCCGCTTCTTCAGCCCCAACACCGGAAGTGCTGCGGCAATGGCACCACTGGTGACAACAACAACTTGCCGGTTGTCCTCGATCACATCCGCGAGGGCCGTTACCAGCCTGCGAACCGTGGCCACATCTAACGCACCATTTCGGTCAGTCAGCGACGACGATCCGATCTTGACCACAACGCGCTTTGCCTGCCCGAAAGGGCTGCGATCCTGCACGCTTTACCCCATCCGCCGGTCAGTGCCGCGCGGGCTGGCTTCCTTGTCTTCGCCTGCCGGAATCGTGGGTTCCCAATCAAAAGCAACGGCATTGTCCTTGGGACCGATGATCACCGTGCAACCGGCCGTTGCCCCCAACTTCAACAGTTCTTCCTCAACGCCCAACCGAGCCAACCGGTCCGCTAGGTATCCGACGGCCTCATCGTTGCCGAAGTCGGTCTGGGCGACCCAGCGCTCTGGCCGCGACCCGGTAACGACGTAACCATCTGGGCCCAGTTTGACCGTGAACTCCGACTGATCCACCGGCTTGGGTCGCAACACCACCCGAGGAGCGCCGGATATGGCCCGGGGAGCGGCTGCGATCACTTGCGCCAACGCAAATTTGAGGGGACGCAACCCTTCGTGGGTGGCGGCACTGATCTCAAAGACCGGCCAACCGCGGGCTTCAATCTCTGGTCGCACCATCTCGGCAATATCCGCAGCCTCGGGCACGTCCACCTTGTTCAGCGCCACGATTCTTGGGCGGTCTGCGAACCCGCCATATTCGGCAAGTTCGGTCTCCATGGCCGCCAGATCTGCGATCGGGTCTCGACCGGGTTCTTCGTTGGCACAGTCCACAACATGCACAATCACCGAGCAACGCTCGATGTGACGCAGGAACTCAAGTCCGAGACCCTTGCCCTGGCTGGCCCCCGGGATCAGCCCGGGTACGTCGGCAATCGTGAACTTGGTGTCGTCGGCATCCACCACGCCCAGATGGGGGACGAGGGTCGTGAACGGGTAGTCGGCAATCTTGGGTTTGGCTGCGGACAACGCGGCGATCAGGCTGGACTTGCCCGCACTGGGGAACCCCACCAACGCAGCATCGGCGACCGTTTTGAGTTCGAGGTCGAGTTCCAGGAACTCGCCTTCTTCCCCTAACAGCGCGAAACCGGGCGCCTTGCGCCGCTTTGAGGCTAGGGCGGCGTTTCCTAACCCGCCACGGCCACCGGCAGCCAGCACAAACGTCGTACCGGCACCGGTCAGGTCGGCGAGTTCCTCGCCGTGCCTATCAACAACAACAGTGCCATCGGGCACGCTCAGAACGAGATCCTCGCCATCCGCACCGGCCCGGTTCCCACCTTTGCCGGGTTCGCCCTTCGGGGCGTTCAGATGGGGTCGTCGCTGCAGGTCAAGCAGGGTTGACGTGCTGGGATCCACCACCAGGATGATGGAACCGCCCTGACCGCCGTTTCCGCCGTCTGGGCCGCCCAGTGGTTTGAACTTTTCGCGGTGCACAGAGGTGCACCCGTTGCCGCCATTACCAGCCTGCGCGTAGAGGTGTACCCGATCGATAAAAGTAGGGGTCGCCATGGGGACCTCAGGTGGTTCCTAGACCGGCCAGCGGCTCGTTACGCCTCAACCAGAACGTTAATGACGCGCCGGCCCCGGCGGGTGCCGAAGTCAACCACACCAGCCTGCAGTGCGAAAAGCGTGTCGTCGCCACCGCGGCCGACATTGTCGCCGGGGTGGAAGTGGGTGCCGTTCTGCCGCAGGATGATCTCGCCAGCATTCACCTGTTGTCCACCGAATCGCTTCACACCGAGGCGTTTTGCGTTCGAATCCCGACCGTTGCGCGTGGACGCCGCGCCCTTCTTGTGTGCCATGGTTCAGTTTCCTGTCTCGATCGCGGTAACGCGCAGTCGGGTCAAGTCCTGTCGGTGACCCTGGCGGCGCTTGTAGCCGGTCTTGTTCTTGTAGTGCTGGATGTGAATCTTTGGACCCCGGAAGTGCTCCACAACCTCAGCGTCAATGCTGACTTTGGCGAGCTCCTCAGGGCTACTGGTCACGGCGCCGTCGGCCACCACGAGGACAGCGGGCAGGGACACGCTGCTGCCTAGATCATCTTTGAGGCGATTGATCTCAATCTGATCGCCCACGGCGACTTTCTCTTGTCGGCCGCCGGCCTTAACGATCGCGTACACGCCCAGCTCCCTCTTCAGCCACTTTTCGTGGCGGTCTTGTCCAACTCTTCAGCTACTTGCGTGGCTGACCTATCTGCCAGGGACGCGTGAACGCGAACGCTGGCCACAACTAAACACTGCGGCTTATGGCCTGCAACCAAGCCTGGTCTGCCGACGGACCCACAGTTGCTGATCCGAAGGGCACCTACTCGGGTGATCCATCAGAGCGACTGTCGCCCAACCTACTTGAGCGAACTTCCGTGCTGCCAGACCGACAGTTTTGCTGATCCGAAGAATCACTCAGGCGCTCCCGGAACCATCCGACACTACTGGAACGAATGGCCTGGAAATCACCAGGAACCTGGCGTGAACCCTTCAGTGCAAACACACCGAACTCTAATCTACGGAGTCCGTTCCCCAGCGTCAAACTCAGCCCTGGTTGGTCTCACCCGCATCAGCACCCGATTCCCCGGCGTGCTCCTGCACAGTGGCCTCGTCGCTTGTGCTTGCCCCGCTGCTCTGGCTACCCAGATTGTCCTGACGACCAGCGCTGTCCGCGTCCTGGTCAGCCTTGCCGGACTCTGGTTGGTCTGGTGACGGCTTGGCCGGTTGGTCCTGACCGCCCTCGGTGTCCTGGTCGCCACCGTCTGAGTCAGTGGCCGCGCGCGCGGCCACTTCTGCCGGATCGTGCGCCCCTGGTGGACGAGCGGCCCGTCGGCGTTCTGTTGGCTTGTGCTCCACAGGCATGGAGTGAACTTTCTCACCACGACCGTTGCAGCAGTCGCACGGCTCGCTGAAGGTCTCCATCAGGCCTTGTCCGATCCGCTTGCGCGTCATTTGCACTAGCCCCAGGGAACTAATCTCGGCAACCTGATGCCGGGTGCGGTCGCGGCCAAGACACTCCACGAGACGGCGGACCACCAAGTCCCGGTTGTTTTCCAGAACCATGTCAATGAAGTCGACCACAATGATGCCGCCAACATCTCTGAGCCGCAGTTGGCGAACCACCTCTTCGGCTGCTTCGAGATTGTTCTTGGTAACAGTCTCTTCCAAGTTGCCGCCCTGCCCGACGAAGCGGCCAGTGTTAACGTCCACGACCGTCATGGCCTCGGTACGGTCAATGACTAGCGATCCCCCGGACGGCAGGTAGACCTTGCGATCCAAGGCTTTGGCCAATTGTTCGTCGATGCGATGCGCCGCGAAGATGTCGTCCGAATCGGTCCAGTGCTGCACACGTTCGGACAATGACGGAGCATTGTCAGCCACATAGGCGTTGAGCGTCTCCCAGATCTCATCACCGCTGACGATCAAGGACTTGAAGTCAGAGTTGAAGATGTCTCGGACAACCCGAAGCGCCAGGTCAGGTTCGCTGTGGAGCGGCGCGGGGGCCTTGGCCGACTTTGCTTTCTCGTTCAGCTGGTTCCAGTTCTTGTGGAGCACCTCCACATCACGAGCTAGGTCTTCCTCAGAAGCACCCTCAGCCGCGGTTCGCACAATGACACCAAAACCATCGGGCACGACCTCTTTGAGGACCGCCCGCAACCGGGAGCGCTCCTTAACAGGAAGTTTTCGACTGATGCCGGTCACCGATCCATCGGGCACCAGCACCACAAAGCGGCCAGGCAACGAGATCTGGCTCGTGAGACGTGCGCCTTTATGACCAACCGGGTCTTTGGTGACCTGAACCAAGACTTCGTCCCCAGAGGAGAGTGCTTGTTCAATGCGCTTCGGTTGACCCTCGAGGCCAGCGGCATCCCAGTTCACTTCACCGGCGTACAGGACGGCGTTGCGACCGCGACCGATATCGACAAACGCGGCTTCCATCGAAGGTAGGACGTTCTGCACACGCCCCAAGTAGACATTGCCGACCTGTGAGCTGGCCGTGGCCTTGTTGACGTAGTGCTCCACGAGAACGTCGTCCTCGAGCACCGCGATTTGGGTCAGTTTGCCTTGCTGGCGCACCACCATGGTGCGTTCCACCGACTCGCGCCGGGCGAGAAATTCCGCCTCGGATAGCACGGGAGCACGACGGCGCCCGGACTCTCGGCCTTCGCGGCGGCGCTGCCGCTTCGCTTCCATCCGGGTGGAACCTTTAACGGCGGTGACTTCGTCTGAGCCCGAGCCGCCGCCCCGTTTGCGGGCCTGACCACCCTCATCATCACGGCGGCGGCGTCGGCGGCGCCGTTTGCCGCCATCGCCATCGCCATCACCGTCACTGCCGGTATCGGCTTCGTCGGGCCCGGCCGCAGCGTCCTCATCCTTGTTTTGCTGCTTGTTGCCCTTCTTGCCTTTGTTTCCGCCGCCCTTGCCGCCGGACTTTCCGCCCGACTTGCCACCGGGACTCTTGGACTTGTCTTTGTTCCCGTCCTGCTTTTGACTGCGGCGGGGTGGCCGCTCGTCGCCGGTGTCTGCGGCGCCATCGGCCCCTGCATCGTGATCGGATTCTGAGTGAGATTCTGGCACCTGCGGCGGAGGCTGAAACAGCAGCGCACCCGTGCCGGGGGCACCAGGTTTTTCGGCCTTCGCAGTCTCTGGCGGCTTCGCCGAATTGGCTTCTGGCTCCTTGGCCGCCGAGCCGGCAGCAGAAAAGGAGACAGCAGGGCCAGCCGCTCGTTTCGCGGTGCGCCGCGGTCGTTTGGGACGACTTGGCTGGGTGGCAGTCTGCTGATCGGTTGGAGTCTCCGGGCCTGATTCTTCTTCGTCGAGCATATGCTCGATCCCTTCACGGCTTCCGGCGCAATACCTAGACGAAGCCTACGTTGGCGGATCAGCCGCGGCCGATCCGAAAGCTTGTTCGTCGACGTCCTTGTCTCTCGCCAATGGATCGCCGGGAAAGCCCGACGACTCCCGCAGGGGACCCTGCGCCAGCCGCGTAATCAATGCGGTCGTGGGCGGATCCAGATCCGTGCGTTCTACGAGAACGGACAGGATGTCGTCCGGTCGCACGGCAGGAATTTGGTGCTGCACAACCACTCGCAGTATCGCACAAGTTTGCCCTGGTGCTGTGCTCCCCGACGAAACGGTGTGTGAGACCCAAGCCGACGACAGGTCTACGTCCTTGCGACCGGACTTGGTGATACGGGTGAACACAACGGGTCGCGCGGCCAGCAGCACCGCCAAGGCCGAGTCGAGTTCCGCGGGTTCGCTGCCAAACAACTCCAGCTGCCAGTGACTCACATGCAGTTGGTCGGCCAGCTTTCCGCCGCCCGCGGGAATAGCCTCCACGATGTCGAACCCGTCCGGCAGGGCTCTGCTGACGACCTCAGTGAGAAGCTGCGGATCCACAGCAGTCCGCAGCCCAAGCTCAATGTATTCCGCATGACTGGCAGCTCCGGTTGGAGCCGCGTTGGCGTAGGAGATTCTGGGGCGCGGGGAGAATCCGCCGCTATAGGCGATTGGGACGTCGGCACGGCGAATGGCCCGCTCCAGCGATCGCTGAAAATCGCGGTGACTGGCGAAACGCATCCGACCTGTCTTGGTATACCGGCACCGCAGCCGCTGGACCACCGGCTGGGCCTCGTTGGGAGGAACCCGCTTAGCCATTGGTGCCCGCCCGCGCGACTGGGTCTAGGCTGCGTGCCGCGATCGACTCGTCCCACTCCTCGGCGCTTTGGTCGTGGGGGCCCACCTGGATCAACGTGTCCATCTGGTCACAGACGCCGCAGGCCGAGCATGGGGTCCAGCGGCAATCGCCCACTTCGTCCTCAGACAGAGCGTCTTGCCAGTCCTGCCAGAGCCAGTCTGCATCCAGACCAGAATCCAGATGGCCCCAGGGCAGGACTTCGGGGAGCGTGCGTTCCCGCTCGGTGAACCATTCCAAGGACACTGGCGTGTCAGCAAACACCTTGTCGGCGGCCTGCGCCCAACGGTCGTAGCTGAAGTGCTCACTCCAGCCATCGAAGCGACCACCTTGGGCCCAGACTTCTTCGATCACCTCAGCAACCCGACGATCGCCGCGCGCCAGCAATCCCTCGATGATGCCGGGCTTACCATCGTGGTATCGAAATCCAATGGCCTTCGCGTAGCTCCGGTCCGATCGGATCTCCTCGCGCAGAATCCGGAGCCGATGGTCAGTTTCCTCAGCGGACAACTGACCCGCCCACTGGAACGGGGTGTGCGGCTTGGGGACAAACCCGCCAATACTGACAGTGCACCGGATGTCGCGGCGTCCGGAAATCTCGCGGCCACGATCGATGACCGCTTTCGCCAGCCGGGCGATCTGAAGCACATCTTCGTCCGTCTCAGTTGGCAGCCCGCACATGAAGTAGAGCTTGACGTGGCGCCACCCACTCTCGTAGGCCGCCGAAACAGTGCGGATCAGGTCCTCTTCAGAAACCGTCTTGTTAATCACCTTCCGCAGCCGCTCGCTGCCGCCTTCGGGGGCGAAGGTCAGACCACTACGCCGACCATTTCGGGACAGTTCCTTAGCGAGTTCGACGTTGAAGGCGTCCACTCGGGTGCTGGGCAGACTCAACGAGGTCTGTGTGCCCTCATAGCGATCCGCGAGCCCGCTGGCCAGTTTGCCGATCTCGGAATGGTCGGCGCTGGACAAGCTCAACATGCCCACTTCGGCAAATCCGGTCTTATCCAAGCCGCTATCCACCATCTTGGCCACGGTGGCGGCGGATCTTTCCCTTACCGGCCGGGTGATCATCCCAGCCTGGCAAAACCGACAACCGCGGGTACAGCCTCGGAAGATCTCCACACTCATCCGCTCATGCACGGTTTCGGTGACCGGGACCACAGGCGCTTTCGGGTACGGCCACTCGTCCAAATCCAGCAAGGTGTGCTTGGCTACCTGCCATGGCACCCCACTCGCGTTCGGGACTACCCGCTCAATGTGGCCATCATCGCCATAACTGACCTCATACATCCCGGGTACATAGACCACGCCAGACGCGCTCAGCTGCGCCAAGAGCCCGGTGCGACCACCCGGCCGCCCAGCATCTTGCCAGGCCAGGATCAGCTTGGACACCGCCAACACGGCCTCTTCGCCGTCTCCGATGACAGCCGCGTCGATGAAAGGGGCGATCGGCTCGGGATTGAAAGCGGCATGGCCGCCCACGATGACCAAGGGGTGTTCGTCACGACGATCGGCCGCCCGCAGCGGAAGCCCCGCCAGATCAATCGTATTGAGCATGTTTGTGTAGCCCAGCTCCGTGGACAGGCTCACCCCAATGACGTCGAAGTCCGCCAGTGACCGGTGGCCATCCACGGTGAAGGCCGGCACCTGCGCCTCACGCATCAGCGCATCTAGGTCCGGCCAAACGGCGTAGGCGCGCTCAGCCAGGATTTCTGGCTGCTCATTCAGGACTTCATACAGGATCTGCACGCCCTGATTGGGTGATCCCACCTCGTAGGCGTCTGGGTAGAGCAACGCCCAACGGAGCCTGGCAGATTCCCAGGGTGTGGTAATGGCGTTGACCTCACCGCCCACATATTGAATTGGCTTGTTGACGTTGCCAAGCAGTGGTTCCAACTGCGGAAACAGTGACGGACTCACAATCGACCTCAAGTCAGCGATAGGTGAAACAGTTTGCGTAAGTCTTAGGGTAAGCGGCGACGCGACGTATCGGACAATCCGGCAAACACACCGGCCATGACACACATCACGCGTATCTGCGGGAAATCGGGAAACAATAGGACGGTGAAGAGAATGGCGATCGCCGCAGCGGCCCTACCTGCGGCCCTCTTGTTGGGCAGCTGTGCTCTGCCGAACAGCTCGGCAGTCCCGGCCGAGTACGAAGGCGCTGTTCGCAAGGCGGCCAAGAGTTGCAAGGCACTGAAACCCCACGTGGTGGCGGCCCAGATTGAGGCCGAGTCCGGCTGGGACCCCAACGCGATCTCCCGCCGCAACGCCCAAGGGATCGCCCAGTTCATCCCGAGCACCTGGGAGGCTTGGGGTCAGGACACAGACAAGAATGGGCTGGCATCGCCGTTCGACCCCAAGGATGCGATTGCCGCGCAAGGTCGGCTGATGTGCCACCTGATCGATCGCGCAGAATCTTCCAGTCTCACCCAGAACCCGGTGCGGCTTGCGCTTGCTGGCTACAACGCCGGGTGGGGTGCAGTGGAGGAACACCGTGGGATTCCGCCGTATCCCGAGACACAGGACTACGTCACCAAGATCTCCGACCGCGCCCCGGCCTATCGCAAAACCCTGCGCAACTCCTGACTGTGGGATGTGCCTGTCAGCTCAGACGCGTGACACTCGGCCTAAGTGCACCAGTTGCAGCAACCCGATGCCCAGCCACGCCGCAATCATGGAAGTTCCGCCATACGAAACGAACGGCAGGGTCACGCCCGTGATGGGGGTGACCCCCAAAGCCATCCCGATGTTCTCGAACGACTGAAACGCAAACCAAGCCACCACACCCACAGCGAGGACCCGACCAAAGGGATCCCGAGCACGAAAGCCGATCCGAATTCCCCGCCAACAGACCAGGCCAAGCAATCCGAGCAACCCAATCACGCCAATCAGGCCCAACTCCTCGGCCAAGACCGTGAAGATGAAGTCGCTCTCGTGCACTGGGACAAAGTTTCCCTGCGTCTGTGAGCCGGCGAATAGTCCGGCTCCGAAGAGGCCGCCGGCCCCGATCGCGATCCGGGCCTGAATCGTGTTGTGTCCCGCCCCAAACGCGTCAGCTTCAGGGTCCACGAACGCTGTCAGCCGCGCCATCTGGTAGTCGGGCAGGGCGTCAAACATGAACGCAGCCGCTGCCACCAGAGTCAGGCCCCCCGCGACAGGTAGCAGGATCCGCCCCGGCGCCCCCGACACCAGCAGCATCGCAGCAACAATGCCGACCATCACCAGCGCACTACCCGTGTCCCGCTGGGCCAGCACAATCAACAGGAGCGGAGCCACCAGCAGCAGACACTTGCTGGTATCGCTGGCGGTCGCGTCCTCCCCACGCGAGCGGGCCCCAGTCAGGATTGTCGCTGTCACCACGATCAGCGCCACCTTGGCCAGCTCTGATGGCTGGATGGTGAAGCCGCCGGGTAAGGCCAGCCAGGCGCGGGCACCGGCGACCTCCACGCCCAACGGAGTAAATACGGCCAACATCCCAATTACGGCGCCGCCGTATAGCGGCACGGCCCACGCCCGCAGGGCGCGCGGCTCTACGCGGGTCACGGCAAAAGCCAACCCCAGCGCCATGATCAGGCTGAGTACCTGTCGCCGCCCGGATTGGCCACCATCGTCGACCAAGGTTGCTGACCAGACCAGCACCACGCCAAGCAACGACAGCGCTAGGGCCCCACCGATCAGGACCCAATCCAACCTAGCTAACGAAGCCGAGAAGCCCAGCCTGGGCCGACGCGCGGTACTAGGTCGTGGTGCGATCGTCTGCGTCATGACGGGGCACCCACGCTAGGAACCTCACTCGCGCTAGGAACTCCACCCACGCTAGGAATTGTGTAGTTCGGCGCATCACTGGGCACCCCGGGATTACCGTTGAGTCCGAATATTCCGTCGTAGATCGAACGCACGATGGGCGCCGCCGTCGAGCCGCCATCGCCCCCTTGCGGAACACTGGCGACAACAACGTATTGCGGATCGTTGGCCGGTGCTGCTGCGGCAAACCAGGCCGTGGCTTCTTTGCCATCCACCTGGGCCGTACCGGTCTTTCCCGCGACCGGGATCTTATCCAAGGGGAAGTCCGCGAAAGCGGCCTTGGCTGTGCCGGATTTGGTCACCCGGCTCAACGCCTTCCGCAAGAAACCAGTGACTTCCGGAGGCACAACCCGAGCTTGGCCAACCGTTGGGTCAATCGTGCTGACGTCGCCATCTGCGGAAAGGATCGCTCGGCCCACGGTTGGGGTCCGGAGTCGACCATCACCCAGCAGCGCCGCATACGCTGAGGCCATCGCGACAACGGACGTGGCCGTGCCGCCTTGGCCGATGGCAGCGTTGATCGCGTCACCTTGCTGCCAGCGATCCCCGCGAGTGCAGTTCTCCCGGTCCAACTTGCGAAAGTAGCGCGCCCGGGCCGGATCCTGCTGCGCCAACTCCGGGTATCCCGATTCGGCCGCAGCGCACCACATCTCTTGGCGCGCTTGCCAGGTGGCCTGCTTGGCGGCTGGGCTGGCGATGGAGCCACTCGCTTCGTCAGGCAGATCGATGCCGGTGGGGGCTGCGAGGCCGAGGTCGGTGCCTGCGAGCGCAATGGGGTCTAGTTCTGTTGCCGAACTGCGCTCTCCCCCACCTTGACTCCAGAACTTGTCAGCCACCCGATAGAAGACGGTGTTGCACGAGATCTCCAGTGCCTTTGCCAGTGACACTGACCCAGCGCCGATGGAGTCGTGGTTGGTGAAAACACCCGAGCCGGCGCGATACCGAGCAGGGCACTGGTAGGACGCCGACAAGTCCATCCCTTCGCGCTGCATCGCCAAGACCGCAATGGACTTCCAGATGGAACCGGGCGCAGCGAGGCTTTGCAGGGCGTGGTTCAGCAGGGCGCCCGTCGCCACCAAGGCGTCGTACTCATCGTTACTCACCCCGTCGACCCAGAGGTCAGGATCGTAATCGGGGTGTGAGGCCAATGCCAGAACACGCCCGGTCTTGGCGTCCAGCACGATGGCGGACCCGGTCTGCGAACTCAGGCGGGTCGCCAGGCTGTCTTCCACCGCACGCTGAATCGGGACAGCCAAGGAGGTCACCAACGTGTCACCGGTTTGCGCTGGCTCCACGACGTCCCAACCGCTGGCGGCACCTGTGCTGCTGGCGTCGAGCCGTTGGCCCCCTGGTGTCCCGCGCAGCACCGAGTCGTATTGCTTCTCGAGCCCGGTACGTCCAACAAAGGTGTCGCGCGGCAGCGCCGGATTCTGAGCCAGCTCCTCAGCCGATACCTGACCTAGGTAACCGAGGACGTGACTGGCCCGCACCGGCATCGCCGGGTATGTCCGCCGCACCACCGACACCAGCGATACCCCTGGGAATCGTTCGGGCTGTTCGGCCACCGATTGCAATGCTTTTGGCTGGGCCGTTGCTGGCAGGACAACCGGGTCGCCCGGGTTACCAAGATGACAGATGGGTGGCTTGGCCGCTCCCGGGGACCCGCAGGCAAGCAGGCGCTGCTCGAGTTTGTTTGTCGGCTCACCCATTAGATCGGCCACCCGCGCCAACGTTCGCTCACGGCGTGGGCCATCAGGTAGCTCCACTGGTGTGACTTGCAGCGTGACGCCGCCCTGATTCCCAGCCAATGGCACCCCAGTTTGGTCCAGAATCAAGCCACGGGCGGCCGGGATCGCCTGTAGTTGGGTGTCGTTCTGTGCCGCCGCGCTGGCGAGTTGGGCGCCGTCCCGGACGGACAACACCGCCGCTCGGCCCAGCAGCACCAGCAGCAACGCCGTCACGAGGATCGCGAAGAGCGTCAGCCGACGATTCGACCGGTCGCTCATGGCCGCTCATCGTAAGTTCGCCGGAACGCTTCAGCCTGCTGCGTGGCCGACGCAGACCCAAGATGCTCATGAGCTTTTGGACAAGGTAAGGCAAAAGAAGCAACCCGACCAGGCTGGTGAGTGCTGCGGTCAGCGTCACCGTGCCGATGGCTGATGGCCACATCACGACGCGATCAGACAACAGCGCCGCAAGGCAGACATGCACAAATCCAGCTGCCCATGTGAGGGCGAATACGATCGCGCCGAGTTGCACAGGAGCCAGACCACGTGGGTCGCGCACGACGCCGGCTCCGTATCCCACCAGGGTGAGTGTTAGTGCCGTCGCACCAAGGGTGGTGAGATCAGGCGGGAGGATATCCAGCAGCATCCCGGCTACGAAGCCGAGGACAGCTCCGATGGTTGGTGAAGTCGCCAACCCGACCGCAATCACAACCAAAGCCACCAGGTCCGGGGCAAAGCCCACACGGTTGAGCAGAACGGACTGCAAGAGCAGGGCCACCAGAAGTAGCACTGACGTGACGAGGACGACCTGGGAGCGTTTGGTCATGGGTTCCCCACCCCCGTCACGACGCCGACAACGTCCAACGAGCCGACCTCGGCGATGGGTTCGGCGCCGTAGCTCTGGTTTGGGGTGGTGGTGTCCGTCGGGACGCTAGTGATCCGAGCAATAGGAAGGCCGGCTGGGTATGGCAAGCCGCCCTGCGAGCCCACAGTGACCAGTTCGCTGCCGCTGGGCAACTTCGCAAACTGGTCCACAAATCGCACCTGCAAACTCCGGCCGGTGCCCGTAACCGCTCCGGTCGTTCGAGATTCGGTCTGGGCGGCAAACACCTGGCTCAGCGGGTCGGTGATTAGGCGCACGACGCTGGACTGCGGACTCACCTGGACAATGCGGCCAACCAGCGCGCCTTGCGCCAGAACCGCCATGTCGGTGTCGAGGCCGGCTTGCGACCCTTGGTCGATGGTGACCGAGTTACCGACGGCGTTAGGTCTGTTGACAGCAACCACGCGGGCCGGCTTGATCCTCAGCCCCAGTTCGGTCCCGTTTTCTCGCTCCGTTTGGGCCGCCGCGGCGGCACCCAGCGCATCCAAGGCCTGGGACTGGGCAACGCGCAGTTCGGCGTTCTTGGCTTCCAGTTCGTCGATGCGTGCTTCCAAAGCAGCCGCGTCTGGGCGCTGCAGCGGGGTGGTCAGCACCGGACCAATCGTGGTGTCGGCCCAGTCTTGCGCGGGTCCACCAACTGCCAGACCGACGGCGCGCAGTTGTTCGGTGGGCCCGGACCGCAGGTCAAGCAACATAAATCCCAACGCGGTCAGGATGAGAAGGCCCACCACCACCGGAGGCCGCAGCTTGCCGGGTCGGCTGGGAAGGCGCGATCTGAGGGTTCGGCGGGATTTGGCAGACTCTTCACCTTTGGCTGGACTTGGGGAATCCGGCGTACGGCTCCAGGAGCCCAGGAGTTGCACATCTCCATCGGGTTCGACATCGGTCGTATCGATGCGTGGTGAGGAGTCTGGACTCGCAAGAGATGTCATGGCTACCCCCGCGACTGACTCACGAGCAGCGGCTCCAAGGCTGGAAAATCTTCCACACAACGGCCTGCGCCCATCACCACACAGCGCAACGGTTCCGGCGCAACCGTGACTTGGATTTGGGTCTCGTGGGAGAGTCTCTGCGCCAAGCCGCGCAGCAGGGAGCCCCCGCCCGTGAGCACAATCCCTCGATCCATGACATCGCCAGCGAGCTCAGGCGGGGTGCGATCCAAGGCCAGCCGAACCGTCTCAACGATGCGTTGCACCTGATCGTCTAGGGCGTTCCGGATCTCCGCTGCGGTAACAACAACAGTCCGGGGCAGTCCGCTGAGGAGGTCGCGGCCTCGGATTTCTGCCTCCGGCTCCTCCGAACTGGGGTAGGCCGAGCCGATGGCGATCTTGATGCGTTCGCTCGTGCGTTCCCCGAGAAGCAGCGAGTACTCGGATTTGATGTAGGCCGCCAGTGCTTCGTCACACTGCAGGCCGCCCACCCGCACGGACAGGCTTGTGGCAATGCCGCCCAAAGCCAGCACCGCGATCTCGGTGGTGCCACCGCCGATGTCGACCACCATGTTTCCGGCCGACTCGTGGACCGGCAAACCTGCTCCGATCGCCGCAGCCATGGGCTCTTCGATCAAGTAGACCTTACGAGCGCCAGCACTATAACCCGCGTCCTCGACGGCGCGTCGCTCTACCCCGGTAACCCCAGAGGGAACACAGATCACCACTCGGGGACGCGCCAGCGAGCGTCTAGGTGTCGCGGCTGCGATGAACTGCCGCAGCATGTCTTCGGTGGCTTCGAAGTCTGCAATCGCCCCTTCCGAGAGTGGGCGTACGGTCGCCACGTCCTGTGGCGTGCGACCGAGCATGTCCTTGGCTTGTGCCCCCACCGACAGCAGCGACCCGGACTTCAGATCTACCGAAACGATGCTGGGTTCATCCAGAACCACACCGCGGCCCTTCGCATAGACCAGCGTGTTGGCGGTGCCAAGATCAATCCCTAGATCTCGACCAAGCAGGACCCCATCCCATGCCATAACAACCACCCAAAGTCACCGCGAACCCAACCCAAGTTTGGTTTGTGCACCGAGCCGCCGTACGACCACCGCCGACACCAATCGACGCGATCTAGACTCGCAATTCAGCCCATAACCCCGACGCCCTGTGCCAGCTGCGAAGTATCCCCACCCCACAGCAGCCGAGGTCTCAATCGAAGATTCCCAAAACTAGCTGAGACAGGACCCGAACCCCAAACCCTAACTCTACGAATCGTACGTCGGCGCTTGGTAATCCGGAAGGACGTACAAGGGTGAATCTACGTGTTGCTGCGTGCGGTTAGCCCAGCGGCTCAGGTACCCAGCCCGGGAAAGAAGATACCGATCTCGCGTTCCGCCGAGGCAGGCGAGTCCGACCCGTGGGCAACGTTGAACTGCATCTGCGAGGCGAGGTCCCCACGGATTGTTCCTGGTGCGGCGACCTCAGGGTTTGTAGCACCCATCAGGTTGCGCCAAACTGCGATAGCGCCGGGGCCCACCGCGACGCCGGCTAGGAGCGGGCCGGAGGTGATGAACTCAACCAGTGAGTCGAAGAACGGCTTGCCCTTGTGCTCGGCGTAGTGCTCCTCGGCCGTTTCCGTCGTGATCGTGCGCAATTCGAGGGCCTCGAAGCGGTAGCCTTTGCGCTCCAGTCGCCCGATCACGTCGCCGATGAGACCGCGCTCGACGCCGTCTGGCTTCACAAGGATGAGGGTCTTTTCTGTCACGGATACTCCTGAGGTTCGCAAGATAACGACCTACCCCTGAAGCAGGCGCGGTCGACAGTAAGAATACCCGCTGCCGGAACGAGCAAGAACCGCACGCCACCGACTGATGTCGGCTCAGCCGCGCAGGTCCACCATCTCAGCCTGACGAGCATCAGCCTGCGTACCTAGTCGCACCGCCAGCCACCACAGGCCGGTGAACATGGCTCCCAAGATCAGCATTGGGAAGACCACGAATGCTGAAAGCAGGGCCGCGAGCTGCACCAGCCAGCCGAACGTGATTCCGACCCGACCCGGCAAGTTCATGATGCCGGCCAACACCAGCGCCGTAACGGCCAGCAGTCCGGTGAGTGCCGCCCCGGTTGTCACCCCGGCCACGTTGATGGCTACAGGAACAGCCAGCACAAAGATGATCCATTCAAATACCAGGACTGATGACCCCAGTGCCCTCATATGAACTCCTTCCAGCGCCGTCAGCTGAATCCTGGACCAGCATCTAGGTCAAGCCCGGCTTCGCGTTCCGGTTCAATGGTCGCAACCTTCGCGGTAGCGGTGACAGGCGGGGCAGCATACAAACTGCGCACCTCGGCCGCCGTGACCACTGATCCGGTGGCCAGCAGGCCCACCTTCCCCGGTGTCGCGCTGGAATCGGCTAACTCGGCGGCGACGGCCATGGCCTCGGTCAGGTTAGGCGCGGTGCGGATCTGCCGGGGCTCCCACAACCCCAGCGACGTCGCGATCGCGGCCAGCTCCGCCGCGGGCACGGCGCGGTCCGACGTGTTGGTCGTAAACACCACTTGGTCCAGGACGGGGCGCAGTCCTTTCATGATGCCTTCGATCTCTTTGTCGACCAGGATGGACACCACCCCCACCAACTCATCAAAACTGAAGGTCTCGGTGAGCGCTTGGGTCAACACGGCGGCCCCTGCGGGGTTATGGGCCGCATCCACCAGAACTGTGGGGTTATGGGACACAACTTCCAGGCGGCCCGGAGCTGTCATGGATCCCAGCACATCGATGACTTCGCGCGCCAACGGTTCCTCACCGGGCAGGAATGTCTCTGCAGCCGCGACCGCAACCAGCGCGTTCTCGGCTTGGTGACGGCCCCACACGGGCAGAAACACATCGGGATAGTTACCCCTGAGCCCGTGAATATCCAACTGCTGGCCGCCCACGGCCTGCGTCACGTTCTCAAGGGTGAAATCGACCCCTTCCATCTTGAAGGTCGCCCCTACCTCAACACAGCGGGCCAACAGCACGGCCGCGACCTCTTCTTCCTGGCCTGCGAAGATCGCCCGAGCGCCGTCCTTGATGATGCCGGCCTTCTCACCGGCGATCCGTGCTGGGGAGTCTCCCAACCAGTTGGCGTGATCTACTGCGATTGGGGTGATCACCGCAACGTCTCCGTCGGCCACATTGGTGGCGTCCCAGGTACCGCCAAGGCCAACCTCAATGACGGCCACATCCACCGGCGCATCCGCAAACGCGGCCAGTCCGATACACGTGAGCACCTCAAAGAAGGTGAGACGCGGCGACTCGTCAATCTCCATCTCTTGATCGACCATCGCCAGGTAAGGGGCGACATCTTCATAGGCCGCGATGAAGTCGGCGTCGCTAATCGGCTCGCCGTCGATGCTGATCCGCTCGGAGAAGGAATGGAGGTGCGGGCTGGTGAACAGCCCCACCCTGAGCCCAGCCGCTCGCACCAGCGCATCGATCATCCGAGCGGTCGATGTCTTGCCGTTGGTGCCCGTGATGTGGATCACCCGAAAGCTCTCTTGGGGTTCACCCAACAGCCGCATCACTCGGCGGACCCGATCCAATGTCGGTACCATCTCGGATTCGGGCTGGCGCTTGTGCAGTTCAGCAACAATTTCGGTGAGGTTCACAGGTGTAAGCCTAGGAGATCAGCGGGGCAAGGGCACCCACCCAGCGAACCCAGCTTCAGGTTCGACTTCGGCCAAACCGCTAGGCGCGGTCCACATCGCGCGTAACGGGCCAAGATACCGCCGTGACAGTAGGACTCCTGGATGAACCTAGACTGGTTCAATCATGATTGAATCCCATTTCCCCAAAATGCCAGAACGTCCCTCGTTAGAAGGGCTCGACGGAAAATGGGCGTCCGTGTGGCGCCAGAACCGCGCCTATGAATTCGATCGCACGAAGACCCGGGCGGAGGTTTTCAGCATCGATACTCCCCCACCAACCGTCAGTGGGTCCTTACATGTGGGGCACGTGTTCAGCTACACCCATACCGATTGCCTGGCGCGGTACAAGCGGATGCAAGGCCTAGAGGTCTTCTACCCGATGGGGTGGGACGACAACGGCCTGCCAACCGAACGGCGAGTACAGAACTATTACGGCGTGCGGTGTGACCCATCGCTCCCCTACGACGATGAGTTCACCCCTCCCACGAAACCGGATGCCAAACGGCAGGTTGCTATCTCGCGTCGGAACTTCGTGCAACTGTGCGAGCAGCTGACCAATGAGGATGAGAAGGAATTCGAAGCGCTGTGGCGACACCTGGGCCTAAGCATCGACTGGTCGCACCAGTACCAAACGATCGACAACAACGCCCGCAAGACGTCACAACTTGCTTTTCTACAGAATCTGGCCCGCGACGAGGCCTACCAGGCCGAAGCCCCGACCCTGTGGGACATCACGTTCCGGACCGCCGTGGCGCAAGCGGAACTAGAAGACAGAGAACGACCCGGCGCCTACCATCGCATCTCGTTCCATCCTGAATCGGGCGAGCCGGTCTACATCGAAACGACGCGTCCAGAACTTCTGGCGGCCTGCGTTGCACTTGTTGCCCATCCTGACGACGAACGGTACCAGTCACTGTTTGGAAGCAGCGTGCGCACCCCAGTGTTCGACGTTTCCGTCCCCGTGGTTAGCCATGAACTCGCCGACCCGGAAAAGGGGTCAGGTATCGCTATGATCTGCACGTTTGGCGACACCACAGACGTCACCTGGTGGCGGGAACTGCAGCTGCCCACCCGCCCCATTTTGGGTTGGGATGGTCGCATCACCGGCGAAGCACCCTGGTTGGAGAGCCAGGAGGCAAAAGACGCCTACCAGACCCTGGTGGGAGCTACCGTCTTCACCGCCAAGGAGCGCATGGTGGCCCTACTGCAGGATTCCGGCGACCTGGTGGGGGAACCACGCGCGATCAGCCATCCGGTGAAGTTCTTTGAGAAGGGAGAACGACCGCTGGAGATTGTGACCACCCGACAGTGGTATCTGCGCAACGGGGGGCGAGATGCCGCTCTGCGCGACAAACTGCTGGAGCGCGGCGCCGAACTGGACTGGCACCCGCACCACATGAAAGTACGCTATGACAACTGGGTGGCGGGCTTGAACGGGGACTGGCTGGTGTCGCGGCAGCGATTCTTCGGCGTGCCGTTTCCGCTGTGGTACGAACTGGACCAGAACGGAGAACCCCGCTACGAAAACCCCATCGTGCCTGCCGACGAAAGCCTCCCGATTGATCCGGCCACCGACGTACCGCCTGGATTCACCGAGGAGCAGCGAGGTGTCCCGAGTGGCTTCATGGGCGATCCAGATGTGATGGACACCTGGGCAACGTCGTCCCTCACACCCCAGATCGCCGGGGGCTGGGCCACCGATGCTGACCTCTGGGAACGAGTCTCCCCCATGGATCTGCGGCCCCAGGCGCACGAGATTATTCGGACTTGGTTATTCTCCACGGTCGTGCGGTCCCAACTGCAAGACAATCAACTCCCCTGGACCCATGCGGCGATCTCGGGCTGGATTCTGGACCCTGACCGCAAGAAGATGTCCAAGTCAAAGGGCAACGTGGTCACCCCCATGGCCCTGTTAGAGCAGCACGGTTCGGATGCGGTTCGGTATTGGGCCGCAAACGGCCGGCCAGGGACTGACACCGCATTCGAGGTTGGTCAGATGAAGATCGGTCGCCGGCTAGCAATCAAGATTCTCAACGCGTCCCGCTTCGTCTTGTTGCAGCAGGATGGCCCCTCCGAAGCGGATCTGGCCGACGTGACCAACCCGCTGGACCAGTCGATGTTGGCCGCCTTGTCTGATGTCGTAACGGCCGCGACTGCCGCGTTTGAGGACTACAACTACACCAAGGCCTTGGAGGCCACCGAGACGTTCTTCTGGTCGTTCTGCGATGACTACTTGGAGTTGGTGAAGGATCGGGCCGCCGGGAATCGCGACGCAGGCGGATCCACCTCCGCGCAGGCGGCCCTCCGGATCGCGCTATCGGCAATGCTAAGACTCTTCGCCCCGATTCTGCCGTTCGTCACCGAAGAGGTCTGGTCTTGGTGGCGGCCCGGATCGGTACACGCCCAACCTTGGCCGACCGTGGCGGACCTGCTGCCCCCCACGCAGCAGGACCCTGCGGTGTTTACCCAAGCTGCCGTGGCCTTGTCCTTTCTCCGTAAGGCCAAGAGTGAGGCCAAAGCCAGTATGAGAACCGAGGTTGTTAGCGCGACCGCCGTTGGGTCGGCCGCGCAGCTCACCGCACTGAAACTGACCGAAGGTGATCTGAAGGCCGCAGGGCGAGTGAGCGTGTTGTCCTACGCGGACGGCGATGCCGTGGCGGTGCAAGACATCGTGTTGGAGACCACCTGACCCGCCGAAACTGACCGCCTACTCACACCTAAGCACAGCTAGGCTCGAGCAACCATTGCGTTTGCAGTCGCTAGTAGCCAGACCGACCGGCTGGGGTGGCTCACTTCAGCCGGATCTTGACCGCGGTCTTGCTATCGCCCTGCTCGATCCAGGCACGGAGCCCCTTCTTGCTCTTGGGACTCCACTGGGAGTAGTCAACGACGAGGTCTGCTTCTTTTGGCAAAGCATTCTTGACGACTGCTTTCACACTGCGGCCCTTCTCTGGCTGCAACTCGGACTTGACGTGGACTTTCCCCGCACGACCTGAAGCGGTGGCGTACGTGACCTGCTCTTCGGCCTCGTCAATCTGCCCGAGGATCACACGCTCCCGCTGGCCCCGTGCTGCTCCCACTAGCTGCACATGGGTACCGTTCAGCTGTTCATCGGCGAATGTAATCTTGCCGATCCCAGGTTCCGGGCTGTCATAGACTACGAGACCGGTACGTGGTTTGAGCCCAACTGCACCGACACCGTTCGCCGGTATCCTGACTTGGGTCACGCCCATCGTGAAGTCCCCCGACTGTGTCAACACGTCGGTCTGAAAGCCTTCAGGATTATGTTTGTTGTTGACACGCAGGACGAACGACTTCCCCTTCGGTATGGAGAAGCCCGGGAAGGTCCATTCCTCCCCGGCGCGCCATGGGTTGGTGGGCTTGCTGACCTTCACACCCTTCAGGCGCTTGCCGTTCGGTTTGCGGACCTTGACCTTCAGCGGGACATCGCTGACGACCGGATCGATCTGAACAGCTGTGCGGTTCGCCCCCGCACAGAACGGGCACTTCTGCTGCGCCGCCAGCTTCTTCACAGGTATCAGTCCGATCTGTTCGCTCCAGATCATCTCCGGCTCGCCGGGCTTGGTCATCACCAAGTACTCCCACGTATTGGTGTTGGTATCGACATGAACAGCACGCGGCGTGCCCGGGTAGTTGTTGTCGTAGACAGCAATATCGAAGATGCCCTGGCCCCGGTCCAGTAGCGCGTACGGGGTGATCGCGTGCCCACCCTCGGCGCCGGTGATCACCAACACGAATGGGGCACCACTTGATCCAAGCCCCGTTTGTAGCTGTTCGACGACCTTCCTCGGTGATGTCAGCGTGGAGGGGGTGGTGACCTGTTTTGCGAAGTTGACAGATATTGTCCGCGAGAGTTTGTTGGTGAGGCCGAGGTTGTATGTCTGGCCCACGCCTCGCTGAAAACTCTCAGCTTTGACGTAACCTTCCGCGATCATGGAGGCGGTGGTCGCCAACCCGAAACAGTGACCCCCGTCGGAGGCCTCGTTCATTGCATTCAGCCATTTCGCCGCCGTTATCGTCAGCCGACACTTCCCGGTCTTATTCCCCTCCCGACACACTTGCGGTCCGAGCATGTCACGCAGCGACTTGGCATTGGCATTCACTGGGTCCAGCGGGGCACCGAAGACGCTGTTGTTGGTATTGCTGGGAGATCCGCCGTAATTCGGGAAACCGAACCCACTGGCATAAGGTCGGAAGTCGGTTTCCACCACCACTTTGCCCTTCGGCTGCCATGCGGCAGGCGTGGGGGTATAGACCTCGTTCAACCATCTAGCGGCATCAGCACTCGTGGGCGGAGGTGGTTTCTGTTCCGCATTCGCGAGCGAAGGCACCGCAACCGTCACCGCAAGCGCGCACCCAAAAGCCAAGAACGTCTTCTTCATGCGGCCAACCTACCCAAGCGCGGCCTTGGGTGAGGCCCGCCTCACCCAAGGCCCAGTAGCAAAATGGCCAAGACCCGCTCGGGCCCAGTCGCACAGCGGAGATCTCCCGCAACACTAAGTTATCTCGCATTTCGCAGACGACACGGGGTGCGGCTGGCAGGATAGTTCCGGGACTACTCAGGGACACTCATGGCATTTGGTCGAAAGAAGAATCCGCAGCCGGAGGCTGTGGATCCATCGACCCCTCCTCCGGCTCCCCCACCCGAAACGCCCAGGGCTGGCGACCCCGCCGCACCAATTCAGACCACGGCCAGCGTTGCCGTGGCAATTCTGCCGGGGGTGCCGCTGCCGGTTTGGGCTGGACGGATGGCGCTTACCGATCAGCTATTGAACGTGCAGAGCTACGTGGCTACGGGAGAATCACTTCCAGGCTCGCCGCGGCCGGCCGGAACCCCGCCGCAATGGCAGCCAGAGGGTGGGGTCTCCCCAGACAGCCCACGCACGCAACTATCACCGCAATGGGTAGCAGAGCCCGAAAACCTAGAACTACGCCAGACACCGACTTGGCGGGATGAGTCCGCCGATCTCGCGCTACCCCAAGCACCTGGCTGGCAGGACGAGTCAGCCAACCTAGAACCTGGCCACACCCCTACTTGGCAGGACGAGTCTGCTGTGGCACCACCACAATGGGTCACTGATGTCGACACGGGCGAGGATTCGGATGACGCTGCGAGCCAGGATGCTGCACCTTCACAAGACCCCAAGCAGCCAGCCTCGGGGTGGGCCGCGGAGTCAGGGCCAGGGCCGCTGTGGATAGCTGAGCCCGCCAGCCGTTCGTCACCGCCGGCAGCCGACGCTGCACCGACTGCATCGGCAGCAGGGACTACCCCAGCCACCGAGTCGGCGACCTCCGAAAGTGTTGCTCCGCAATGGCAGCCAGTCGCGACAGCCAATCCAGAAGCGGCACCGGGCCCGGTCTTGGGACCGGAATCCGAGGCGCCCCAGTGGCAATCAGATATCGCAGCCGCTGCTGTCGCCAACGATCCGACCCCAGTTGCAGACGCAACCGCTCCGGCCCCGCAGCCGGAACCGGAGCCCGGGAGTGGCGAAAGGGCGCACCCTGCCGAGTCGGCGCCCGCCCCTGACCGCAGCTATCCCGTCGGCTCATTGCCGCCGCCGGCCAGTGCTCAGCGACTCAACCAGCCGCCAGCACCCAGCGCCGCGAGTCGCACTGATCAGCCGATCGGTCACATTGTCTACGGACCAGGAACCAGCCCACAAACCGTAGCTAGTGCCCTACAGCAAGCCACCGACCGACCCTATGTGGGCAACGATGCATACGTGCCAGATCTGGCACCGGCCGACAACAGCCCCGCTGCGGTGCCGGCGTCGCAGGCGCCCAACGATACCGATGAGCCCGATGAACCCGAAGGGACAGGTGGGACCGGTAGTGACGGGCCCGGCCCGAGCACGGGTGGCGGAGGTTCGCCACGCCAGCCCAACTCTCCAGTCCCCGGGACACCGACCGGTTCGCCAGAGCCACGTCAATCGAGGGGCAATGCTTTCCCAAGCCCACCCTCACGCACCGCACCACCCCCTCCTCCGGCCACGCCATCCCGGCCAGCGCCACCCGCACCGCCCAGTTCTCAGAGCGATGCCAGTGCCCAAGGTGAGGCACGACCCCTAAGCCCAACAGCAGTAGCCGTTGTCGCGGCCCGCGACAAGGCGTCAACGGGTGTGAGTTCCAGTCAGCCCGTGATTGACTTGCGCGGGCCAAAGCCAACGGTCAAGCCCGGCACTGGCGGAACGGCCGTACCTCTCTCGGGTGGTGCCTCTGGGGCAGTTGATGAGTCGAATCTGGATCTGACCGATCGGGAGGCGCCACCCAACAGTCAGTCCGCTGAGGTCTCACTGCGCTCCGCAGGCCTACCCGATTCGACAGAATCACGCGTTGACACCACCACGAAGGACCGTAGGGGCGCAGCGCAGGCGCCACCAACCTCTGGCCGGCTCCCATTGACCACGCCCTTACCAGCGACGACAACCGACCCGGGACCCGTCGCCAGCAACTCCCCTAGGGCAGGGCGCGACCCGCACCTGGGTCGCTGGCTGATCGGGGCCAGCGCCTTGGGCGGCTTGGCCGCAGCTGGCACGGTGCTGTTTGTGAACCCAGGGGTCTTGGTCGAATCGCCGACCCCCGCACCTGCGTCGCAGATCGCCCTACCGGGCAAAGTGGCCGGAATGAAGGGCGTCGCGTTGCCCGGCAACGCCATCGTCCCGGTCCTCGCCGCTGGCGGCGCCGAACCCTTGGTGGCCGCCTACTCCGGCGATGGTCAGGGTGCGACAGTGTGGCTAACGCCGCAACCGGGAACGGCCCCAGCGGAGTTGTTTGCGGCCTACCGATCGGCCGGTGGCAAAAAGACGGCGCAGCCACAGTCGTTTAGTCCCGGCGCACGTGGCGGCGAGATGCAGTGCGCCGCAGTGAACGCCAAGAAGTCGGTGTGTTTCTGGGGAACAGGCGGCATCACCGGTGGGGCGGAAGTGACAGGGCTAAACCGTACTAGAGCAGCTCAACTGGTCGCCGAGATGCGGACGGATCTGGAACCTCGGTAACTAGGCGGTATCCCGCGTCGAGGATTCGTTCGAGCGGCGGCGGCGCGGTGTAATCTCGCGCGGGACGATCGTGGGATCTGCTGTTCCTAGCACTGTCTGTTCGGTGAGGATCACCTTGGCGATGTCTTTGCGGCTGAGGACGTCGTACATCACCTGGAGCAGAATGTGTTCCAGGATGGAACGAAGCCCGCGTGCTCCAGTGCCGCGTTCGATCGCCATATCTGCCACGGCATCCAGTGCTGCGGGATCGAACTCCAGCTCAACCCCGTCTAGCTCAAACAGGCGCCGGAACTGGGTGGTCAAGGCGTTCTTGGGTTCGGTCAACACTGACACCAGCGCAGCTCGATCCAAGGACTTGACGGAGGTGACCACCGGCAGGCGCCCGATGAACTCCGGGATCAGTCCGAACCGCATGAGGTCATCAGGCATGACCTGACCAAAGATGTCGTCAGGGTTGGTATCCCCCAGTTCGTCCTCGGCGAGGTCCTGAGTAAAGCCAATGGGCTTGGCGCCAACACGCGCTTCGATCACACGATCTAGCCCCGCGAAGGCGCCGCCAACAATGAACAGGACGTTCGTGGTGTCAATCTGAATGAACTCTTGGTGGGGGTGCTTACGACCACCCTGCGGTGGAACGGAGGCGGTCGTACCCTCCATGATCTTCAGCAGTGCCTGCTGCACGCCCTCACCGGAGACATCTCGGGTAATGCTGGGATTCTCACTCTTGCGGGCGATCTTGTCGATCTCATCGATGTAGATGATGCCGGTTTCGGCCTTCTTGACGTCGTACTCGGCCGCTTGCAGCAACTTCAGTAAGATCTGCTCGACATCCTCGCCGACGTAACCCGCCTCTGTCAGCGCCGTTGCGTCTGCGATGGCGAATGGGACGTTCAGGCGCCGGGCCAGTGTCTGCGCTAAAAGGGTTTTTCCCGACCCGGTTGGGCCCAGGAGGAGGACGTTCGACTTGGCAAGTTCCACCTCAGCGTCGCGGGCCCGCTCAGCCGTACCGAACTGGAGGCGCTTGTAGTGGTTGTAGACCGCCACAGACAACGTCTTCTTGGCAGGATCCTGGCCGATCACATACTCATCGAGGAACTCGAACAGATCGCGTGGCTTGGGAAGTTCATCCATGGGGGCACTAGTGCCCTCAGCGAGCTCCTCTTCGATGATTTCATTGCACAAGTCGATGCACTCGTCGCAAATGTAGACCCCTGGGCCTGCGATGAGTTTCTTGACCTGTTTTTGGCTCTTACCGCAGAAAGAGCACTTCAGAAGATCCCCGCCGTCGCCTACGCGAGCCACAATGATTTCCCTTCCCGGAGCGTCCCCCGACGCGATTTCAACCCTACGACACCAACACCCACGACGGTACTACCCACTCCCGACAGATGCCTGATCCCCTAGCCGTGTTGGCAATCTGGAAGTAACGGTTTGGCTAACGCCTACTACCTCAGATGGCCGATAGGCGTTAGCGCTGCGTCAGGACTTGGCAGGCTTGGCTGGCTTGGCCTTGCGGGATTCGATCACCGAATCCACGATGCCGTACTCCGCCGCTTGTGCTGCGGTCAGAATCTTGTCGCGCTCGATGTCCTTACGGATGTCCTCTACGGACTTGCCACTGTGCGCGGCGATGATGGACTCCATCTCCGAACGCATCCGCAGGATCTCGTTGGCCTGAATCTCCAAGTCTGAGCCCTGGCCCTGGCCTTCGCTATAGGGCTGGTGGATCAAGATGCGCGCATGCGGCAGAGCAAACCGTTTGCCCGGTGATCCCGCAGCCAGCAACACGGCCGCCGCTGAAGCGGCCTGCCCCAAACACACTGTCTGAATCTGCGGCTTCACGAACTGCATGGTGTCGTAGATTGCGGTCATCGCAGTGTAGGAGCCGCCTGGACTGTTGATGTAGATACTGATATCACGATCAGCATCCATCTGTTCCAGGCAAAGCAGCTGCGCCATGACGTCGTCCGCCGAGGAGTCATCGATTTGCACACCGAGGAAGATGATGCGCTCTTCGAAGAGCTTGGTGTAGGGGTTGTGATTGCGCTCAATGCCTCCGTTACCGCGCTCCCGGAACTCAGGAACGATGTAGCGAGATTCAGGCTGAATCTGGCCTAGTTGGGACGTGGGGATTCTCATGCTGTGCCTCCTTCGCCGGCGACGTCGCGAGCGCTGCGCACAACTTCGTCGACAAAACCGTAATCTTTTGCTTCATCTGCGGTGAACCAGCGGTCACGATCGGAGTCTTGCTCGATCGTTTCCAAGGACTGACCGGTATGGCCGGCGATCAGTTCAGCCATCTTCTTCTTCGTATACAACATCTGTTCGGCCTGGATTTTGATATCCGACGCGGTGCCCCCGATGCCACCGGACGGCTGGTGCATCATGATCCGGGCGTGCGGCAGCGCGTACCGCTTGCCCTCGGCCCCCGCGCACAACAGGAACTGCCCCATGGATGCGGCTAGCCCCATACCGACCGTGGCCACATCATTCTTGACGAACTGCATCGTGTCGTAAATCGCCATACCCGCAGAGACCGAGCCGCCTGGGGAGTTGATGTACAAGAAGATGTCCCGGTCGGCATCCTCGGCGGCCAGCAGCAGGATCTGCGCAGCGATGGCGTTGGCCATCTGGTCTTCGACCACAGACCCCAAAAAGATGATGCGTTCTCGCAGCAGTTTTTGGTAGATCGATTCGTCTAGCCCCGCTCCGGAGGGCGATTGACCCCGGGAGTTGGGCAACAGGATGTCCGACACTGGCAGCCTCCGTGATGATCGGTGATAACGCCGAATAGTTAAGTTGCCTTGACCTTAACGCGCCAAGGCCATGGCCAGTCACCCCGACTGGCATCTTTCGCGGTCGGCTCAAAACCCCGCCCCGGCGACACCTGTCGACTCAGCCGCTAGCCAAACCCTCGACCCTGACCGCTCGCACCCACCTGCCCCAGCAATCCGTCGACCGTCCTCGGCGTCAGGCACCAACCTTGATCCGCGGTACCGGATAGTCCACGGGATACGCGTGATGGCCATCCGCACCCCCACGGTCGGGTGCGGTCCATTTGGATTTCACGTCGCCACACACCTGGATCGTTGGAGTGGAGTAGATGCCGGCCTTCTTTGGGTAACGCACGCGCAGCTTGAAGTCTTGCACCTCTTTGGCTCCCAGTGGCTGCCCAACGGCCCGCCAAACGATGACCGTACGCCCCTGCTTCGTGCGGCGCTTCTGCGACGACCAGCCCTGCACCGCTTTCGGCTTGGCTTTCCACTTCTTGCCGAACCGGGTCTTGACCTTGTTGGTGGCTAAGGTTCCGTTGCAGCCGTGCGGGATTCGCATCGTGACCACACCTCGCTTCCCCGCTTTGGCATCCTTGCCGTTCAACAGCACCGTGGCGTGGGCTGACGCGGCGGTTGTCATTCCAGCTATCAGGCCAGCAGCGACGACGCAGGGTGCGATGACGAACGCCATGATGCGGTGGGTGCGGGGAACTCGGGCAGAGGCAGGCATCTGGCAAAACTACGCGAAGTGAGATTGCTGTTGCGCGTTGGTGAGGCTGACTCGACCAGTTCAGCTAGCTGCAATCACCAGCCGTGATTGTGCCGGTGCTGTGCATGTACCGCTTAGCGGCCTCACCCTCGCCCGCTTGCAGGCACCAGTCAGTCAGATCAATCACCTGGGCGCCGACAGCCGATTCGTTCAGAGCCCGGCCCCGGGTATGTAACGTCACGGTTGGCGCGAGTGCCAGTTTGGCATCGCCAGAGTCGCCGGTGACCTCCACCGTACGATTCGCGGAATCGAACCACGCCACATCGGCCACCGCTTGTCCAGCCGTGAGATGTCGACCCATCACACTCAGTTCCACCTCGGCCCCAACGGCTCGAGCATCACTGATCACGTCCGCCGACTCTTGGCCCATGGCGTAGGTGAGCACTCCGGTGGTGGGCAGGGCAACCAAACCCGCTAGCAGCAGTGTCTTCAACGTCGGATTCCAACCAGATCGCGTGGCCGTAGCCGCAACGATCACCTCATCCCCGACCTGTCGGCCGGGTGCAATGTGCTGGGAGGACTACTTGTCCTCGTCGGTGGCTTCGATGATCGCGTCCACCTCGGCCTCGGCGGCTGCCTCATCGGCAACCTCCTGCGTGGCGGCCTTGGCATCGGCCACAATCTCTTCAGCAGCCTCCGCCTCATCGACGATCTCTTCGGCTTCCTCAACAACCTCAGCTTCTGCCTCGGCTTCTGCCGCCGCCATGGCGGCCTGAACTTGAGCCATGGCGTTGGCCCGCTCGTTGAGGACCCGATCGATCTCCTTCAGGTCGACCTCTTCGCCGTTGGTGTCGACGATGTTGGCTTCCTCAAGCACGAGCGCCAGGGCCTTGCCGCGTCGCACTTCGGCAACGGCGGTTGGCACCTGGCCGGCTTCCACTAGCGCCTGGGCGAACTGATCGGGTGACATGCCGTACTGCTGGGCCTGCATCATGAGCCATTGGCTCAGTTCGGCTTCCTCTACCGAGACATCCTCGGCGTCGGCGATCTTGTCGAAGATGAACTGTGCTTTCAGGTTCTTGCGAGCGTTCTCCTCCACCTCGGCACGGTGGTCCGGATCGCCGTGGCCGTCTTCGAAGTGGCCCTGCAGCTCGCCCTGAATGACTCCCTCGGGAATCGGAATATCGATGAGCTCCAGTAGTCGGTCGTGAGCCTTGTTGCGAGCCAGCTGTCCGCGTTCCATGAGGCGGCTGCGGCCGAGACGCTCACGAACATCCGCAACTAGTTCCTCGGCCGTATCGAACTCACTTGCCATCATCGCGAACTCGTCGTCCACTGTGGGCAACTCGCGTTCCCGCACCGCCTTCACCGTCACAGTGACATCGATGTCCTTGCCTTCCATGTCACCAAACTCCGGGGTGAACACGAAGGTGTTATCTTCTCCATCGCTTAGGCCTATCACGGCATCGTCTAGGCCCGGCACTACGCCGTCTTTGCCGACTTCGTAGGACAGGGCCGTCTGCGATAGGTCATCCACATCCTCGCCATTGGCCTTGGCCGCAATGTCGATTAGGAGCACGTCGCCAGCCGCGGCCGGGCGCTCGGCCACGTTGTAGGTGCCGAACTGGGTTTGCAGGGAAACCAGTTGCTCCTGCACATCCTCATCGGTGACGTCCAACGCATCAACTTCTAGGTCCAGACCCTTGTAGTCGGGCAGGTCGAAGTCGGGACGAATGTCTACTTCAGCGGTGAAGGCGATCTTCTCACCGTCCTCGATCTCGGTCACCTCGACATCGGGTTGGCCCAACGGGTAGACACCCTGCTCCTGGATGATCTCGTCGTAAGCCGCGGGGACCCGGGAGTTCACCACTTCTTCCAAGATCGGCCCACGGCCAATCCGCTGGTCAATGATTTGGCGCGGCACCTTGCCCTTGCGGAATCCCGGAATCGCGGCCTGCTGGCTGATCTTGCGATATGCCGCCGCGATCTCGTCCTGCAGTTCGTCGAAGGGAATCTCCACTGCGAGCTTGATGCGGGTTTCAGACAGGTTTTCGACGTCGCTTTTCACGGATCAAGGCTCCTGGGTTCGGGGTGGATGGTTTGTGGTCGGGGCGGGGAGACTCGAACTCCCGATCTCCTGCTCCCAAAGCAGGCGCGCTAGCCACTACGCTACGCCCCGTCAAACCTCCCCCATCGTACCGGTTGACCGCACGAAACTGTTAGCCGTGCCCCCAACCTGCCACTAGGGGCGGCAAAGTCTAGATTCGGCTCGACTCCAACCAGCGGATTCTGGTTCAGGCGGCAAGGCCGCACGCTGAGCCGCGGAGTGAGGACGAGAAGGGGGCATTAGGACGAGCGGGGATGTCACGATGACCCAAAACACTGGCTACACTGATGCGAAGCGCAAGCGTTGCGCGGGTGTAGCTCAATGGTAGAGCCTCAGCCTTCCAAGCTGATGGTGCCGGTTCGATCCCGGTCACCCGCTCCAAGACCCAGTAGAGCCAACTGCGCTCGATCTAGCAGGGCGTTCCCTGCCCGAGCATCGCTGAAGTACAACAAGAGGGCTCCCCGATCCGCCCCCCAGCACGCGCGGCCATGCTCGATCCGACAGTGCGTCAGCGCAAGACGCTGCTGTCGGTTTCGATCGTGTAGTGGCGATGCCCAAAAGCCTTCTTGAACTTGTCCTCGGTGAGCTGGCCAGCCGTTTGCGCTAGGGCGGGCCAATCAGCCGGATCATCCTCGGTCATGTTGCGACCATCCATGCGGTACTGCGCGTTGTCCACCAGGACAACAATCCCGATCTCCGAAAGGCCGCGCTCGTCCAGTTCTTTCCGAAAGAACTTTGCGACATCTTCTGCCAGCTCGTGGTCGGTCACTGTTTGCCTCCGCATCGCTTTGCCTCAGGGATGCCACAGCAGATGCTGGGGATCGCCACTCACAGTAGCGAGCCGGGGCCCGGCTTTGCCCGGCCAAAGCCGCACCCGGTTCGGCGTCATCGGCACTTAACTGGGCTTGCACTCTTCGTCGGCCAGATGCCGCGAGAACGCCCCGGATGGAACAAAACCTACTCGTTTACCGGCACCCAATCCAGGGTGCGCTCAACGGCCTGCTTCCAGCGCGCAAACAACCTATCGGCTTCGGCTGGATCCATCTGGGGCGTCCAGCGCTTGTCCTCGGCCCAGTTCGCGCGCATGTCGTCACCAGAGGCCCAGAAGCCGACAGCCAAGCCGGCCGCGTAGGCAGCACCGAGTGCAGTGGTTTCAACCGTCTTAGGTCGGATCACCGGCACCCCGAGAATGTCGGATTGGAACTGCATTAACAGTTCATTCATCACCATTCCGCCATCGACCTTCAGTGTCGTCAGTTCCACGCCAGAGTCGGCCTGCATCGCCTCAATCACTTCGCGGGATTGGTAGGCGGCCGCTTCCAGCGCCGCCCGGGCGATATGACCCTTGTTGATAAATCGGGTTAGACCGACTAGCGCCCCGCGAGCGTCAGAACGCCAGTAAGGAGCAAACAGTCCCGAAAAGGCCGGAACAAAGTAGCAGTCGCCATTGTCATCCACCGTTTCCGCCAGAGCTTCAATCTCGGGAGCCGCTTCGATAATGCCGATATTGTCTCGCAGCCACTGCACCAGACTTCCGGTCACCGCGATGGCACCCTCTAGCGCATAAACGGTGGGTTCGTCACCAATCTTGTAGCAGACCGTGGTGAGCAGACCGTTCTGACTCAAGACCGGCTCTTGCCCGGTGTTCAGCAGCAGGAAGTTGCCCGTGCCGTAAGTGTTCTTGGCTTCACCAGGAATCAGGCAGGCTTGCCCAAAGGTCGCGGCCTGCTGATCGCCCAGAATGCCAGCGATCGGCGTCCCGGCCAGCAACTTGGGATCTACCACCTCGCCGTAAACCTCAGAAGAACTGCGGATTTCCGGGAGCATCGACATCGGGATCCCCATGTCTGCGGCATTCTCCGGAATCCAACTGAGAGTGCGCAAATCCATTAGTAGGGTGCGCGAAGCGTTCGTGGGATCGGTGATGTGCAAGCCGCCGTTAACACCGCCGGTCATGTGCCAGATCAGGAACGTGTCGATCGTGCCCATCAGGAGGTTTCCCGCGTCCGCCTCCTCTCGAGCCCCGTCCACATTCTCCAGAATCCAGGCGACCTTGGGGCCCGCGAAGTAGGTGGCCAGCGGCAGGCCGGTCCGCTCGGTATATCGGGTGGCGCCACCGCCGAGTTTGCCGAGACGCTCAACGATGTCCTTGGTGCGGACGTCTTGCCACACGATTGCGTTGTAGACCGATTTCCCGGTGTTCTTGTTCCAAACAATGGTGGTTTCCCGCTGTTGGGTGATCCCGATGGCCTGAACTTGCCGTCGGGCCGCGTCGGCTTCAACCAGGACCCCGCCCATCACCGAGGAGACGTTTTTCCAGATCTCTTCGGGATCATGTTCAACCCAGCCCGCCCGCGGGAAGATCTGTTTGTGTTCCATCTGATCAGTAGCGATGGGAGTCCCAGAGTGGTCGAATAGGATGGCGCGCGATGAGGTCGTGCCTTGATCGATGGCCATGATGAAATCAGTCATTACTCTCCCGAGCCGCCCCAGCGCGAGAAACACGGGCCGACAATTGCGTGTTAGTGGGGAGCGCCGTTGCCGACTGCACCCCAGTACTGAACGCCAATAGTCTGCCGGGTGTGGCGCCGTTTCGCTCGGCAATCAGTGGTCTGCCGTCAACTCAACGGTGCTGTCACGGCGAGAACATCGCCGTGACCAGACCCTCCACCCTCACTTGCGCGTTGTAGCTGACCAATCAGATCCAGAGTCGCGGCCTCCGGCTCGAGGGAAAACCGCTCAAGGTCCGCCAGCAAAGCGTGGGCCCGAGTCTGAGCGGCACTGTGATCAACGGCCGCCAGCGCCTTGAGTTGGTTGCGGTGCAGCGGCTCGCACCAGGGATCCACGCTCAACCCGATACCGGCGATTGCGGCGGCTTCAGTGAAATCGCATTGCTGCAGCAACCGAACGCTGAGCTCAAACGCGGCATCGGTGAGGTGGGGGGTCATCAGATGTTGTTGCCCGGCTGCCCACCCGAAGCGGCTAGAGGCCACCGCGAACGGGCGCCCTCGCACTAGTTGCATAGCGGCTCGTAGGTCTTGGTCCGTGGCTGCGTACGCGCCGCTAGGAAGCAACTCTTGAAAGGCATCCCAATCGGTGCGGATTGCGGAATTGATTCGACAGACGTCAGCGTGGTCGTACTCAAACCAGAAATCGCCATTCGGCTGCGTTCCAAACCAACGGCGCGTACGACTCAACAACCCCGACCGCATGGCCCGCGACGTCCCGTCCGTGTTGCCTGGCCAGATGGCCGCCTCGAACTCCGCTGGTGTCGCCTGTGGATTGAGGGCCAGGAATGCGGCCAACTCTAGGCAGCGCTCACGTTTCTCCGGCTCAATCGGGCCGTCCACCCCACTAACGGCCGGTTCGCCCAGAATGAGAATGTGCGGAACGGCTGTGCCGTCCCGCATGATGTCAGCTGGCCGCGGTGCGAGTTCGGGCTGAGTGCTCGGGCGCTCTTGTTCGGGTGTGTGGGCTGCGGCCGACAGGATGTCAGCCAAGGGAGGCTCGTCCGAGGCGAGGGTCGGTTGTGTCGCGGGTGAGTCGGCCGCTTGGGACTCCTGAAATGCCCGCAAAATTTCACCGTAGTCGTCATCGGACACACGCTGCGGTTCCAGCCGGATCCCGAGCGGTTGCAGGGTAACGGAGTCAGGCTGCTGGGGGTCTTGCTCCAGATACCACTGCCCGATGCTGTCTTGAACGGTGATTGCTGAGACCCCCGTTCTGGGTGTTGTGGCGATCGCAGACCCAAGTTGATCGCGATCGGTTTCGCTCAGATGTTTGGGGGCCATGACCACTTCGGGGTTCCAGTACTCCCCGGTCGGCGAGGTTCTGACTTCAGCTAGTGACAACCCCTTGGCTCGCATCTGGCCAGAATCACGGCTCACGCGAGCTACTAGCTTTGCCAGGTAGGGCTGCGGTGCTTGTTGGAAGTTGACCCGACCGGTCCTGAGCGCTGGGTCCAAATCCGCCAACCAGTTCAGGGCCGTCACCTGCAGGTCGTCGGCCCACGCGCTGGTGACCAGATCCAGGGCCAGGGCATTCAGGACTTCCTGTACGTAGCCAGGTTCCCCAAAGAGTCCAAGCGCAGCGACGTGATCTAGATCGACCAGGACGTGGCATTCTCGACCCGGAGACAGGTCATGTCCGAGGGTGACCAACGCCGGGTACGGAGAGGGCATTTCACGCCGCTGATCCGAGGCGGGTTCCTGTGGCTGTTCCAAGGACCACACTGTTCCGTCCGCGTTACCGCGCCACGGTGCGGGGAGTTGCTTTGGCTCTGCGAGATGAAGGTCGAATTGGTACTCGTAGAGCTTGGCGACTCTGATGCTGGGCAGCTTGCTGGACGCGTCGTGAAGGTCGAGGGCCAGTTGGCGTAGGGCGGAATCGACTCGTTGCACACTCATGGGATCTGCCAACGCCGTGATATCACGGACGATCTGCGGCTCCTCCGGTTCGCTGAGCGCAATCGGCGAGCCGGGGTGGCGCCGGCGCCGTTGTCTGAGTCGAATACTCGCCAGGCCGGTGGCCAAGCCGGCCGCGAGAATCGCTCCGATACCAGCGGATGCGCGGACAGCCGGAGCATAGGACGTCTCCGACTCCGATCGCGCCAGTGGCGGCAGGGTTGCGGTGCCACCGACCTCTTCCCGAACCACTTCGCCAGAGGCTCCTCCCGCCGCTGGTCTTTTCTGGCGGGAGTTGTCGGCTCCCGATTTCGCGGCGGATGCGCGCTCAGTATTCTCGGCTGGTTGCCCAACGCTGGAACCGCCCGCAGTCTCGTCGGACGACTCCCTCGCCTCGGAACCACCAGCGGGTTCGTCGGTCGGCTTCTGTGCGCTGGGCGCGACTCGGTCACGGGTGGGGGGCGACTCTTGGTCGGTTGGGACTACGAGGGTCCAGCCAGGCTCGATATGGTCCGGATCGGTTAGGCGCCGACCATCTTCCTGCCGCACCGAGCGAGAAGCTTGATAGATCTCTGGATACCGATCACCGTCGTCCCACTCATCCTCAGCAATTCCCCACAACGTGTCTCCAGCGGCCACAACATACCTATCCGCTGCCGAATCCCCCGCCTTCCCCGGCGTTTCGTATCCCGATGGCGAAACCACTAGTGGTGCGAGGTGGCTAGCCGCCACCGGAGGCTCAGCCGTGGCCGTGGCGGCCGCTGATAGCGGCAATGCCAATAGGGCGATACCGGCCACCAGCCGGCGAGCCAGACCGCGCGGCCCGATCGCACTCAGGCCCTGCTGGACCGATCCGAGCGCGGCTGCTCTTGCCTCGGCCAGGAAACTCACGGCGAAGATGAGCCACCCCACCCAAGCCCCATAGGCCAAGGTGGTTAAGAGCAGCTGGCCGCTGTCCGGTTTGGTCAGGCCACCGACGATGGCCTCAAAAGGCGGTACCGACTCAGGAATCGGGGAACCTTGCAGCAGAACCAGGGCCGCCGGAATGCCGAACAGCAGCCCAACCGTCAGTAGCAGTGCCCCGAATCCGAATAGCACTTGACCCACACGGTTTTTCCTCATTCTCGCCGGCCCTTGGTCACTGGTGCCTGGCACAGGTTCCGCTCCGAAGTGGCCGCAACCGCCTCTGCGCAGTCACGGACACTCAACGCATATGGGGATCGGGCTAGCTCCGGTGGCGGTGCCGTACCCAGACTGTAGATTTCGGCTCGTACCGGATCCAGTTGGATGCTCTGGTAGTCGCAGATCTGCAACAATTCAGCGATCTCGCGGATCGAATGGGGTTGATTCGGCCCGACAACACACAGGAATCCCGGTGGTGGCTGGATCCGATGCTGAGCGGCTGATTGCTGACGGGTTTGCGACAGAAGGTCCCAAGCAGACGTGGCGGCTGCGACACCGGAGAGGGTGGAGCGACTCACCACCACCAGGACATCTGCGGCCTGGGTAAAAACTGCGACATCCTGGGGCCAGTTGACGCGCCCGACATCCACAAACACGTCTGCAGACGCAGCGTCAGCGTAGGCCAAGCATGCGGCCAACAGCTCGGTTTGGAACTGCGGCAACTGCTCACGATTCACCCCAATGGCTTCGCCGGCAAGCACCGAAGCAACACTACTGCCGATCGGCGCCAACGCCCCGGGCAACTCGGCTGCGAGGTTGTCGCCCTTACGCCAAGTCTGCGCCAATGACGCGAGTCCGGCAGCCGGGTCCAACGTTCCTCGGAACAGCCCGGCCGCGATCGCGCTCGCGGTATTCGTGTCGGCCTCGACAATGATCGCCGGCTTGTGCCAAACCGATGCCATCGCTAGCACCGACGTGGTTGTTCCCGGCGCACCGCTACCGGACCCGAAAACGATCAAACTCATGCGGCTCCCTCGATTGACAGGCAATCCGAATGAGGAAACCGTAGAACGGCAGCCCAGTGCCAGCTAGGGGTGGAAGTACCCCAAAGCGCGTCGTTGGAGCTGGCAGCGGCCAAACTCACGGGGCACCGACCCGGTGCACTAGCGTGGCTTCGGCATACCCAGACACCTCCATGGAGTGGATACCCAAAAGCCCCAGAAACACCGGCTTGACGGTATCTCGCGTTGTGACCCTAACGAGTTGACCGGACTGGCTAACACTGACATCGCCGTCGAACCCGGTTAGGCGAAGGTAGTCTCTTGCCTTGTTCCGGGCTAGTCCTGGGTCCAGCCGGACTCGTCCCTGCGCCATCGCCTCTGCCGCGATGATCTGCTGGCCTCCCGCTCGGGCGGCTTCTGCAGCAACCGCATCGGCCATCTGCGTGCCACGAATCTTCGCACCACCGTCAACTACCAGGCCGATAGCCCCTAGCAACACCACGCTGAGCACAATCATGAGCAGACTCAGCGACCCGGCTTCCTCGTCCTCAATACAGGTGGGGGCGCTCATGATTCCCGGCCCCGGTAGGTATCCAACGGTGACGTTGCTTCAGCCTCCAGCAATCGTGATCCCGGCAGTCCCGGAATGGCCAGGTCGGCCAACGGCACCCGACACTGCACAGCTGCACCCACTCTCGCGGGCCTGCCAACCGGCTTTGCGAACCCACTGGTGTCGAGGCGAACCCCGACATCAGCACACTGCAGCCCCTGCTCGTGAATGATTCGAGTGGCCGTGGCTGTTGCCTGTGACTGGGCTGCACTTGCTGAGCGCGCCAGCGATGCTGTCCGGGCCGCTTCGAACGCAGCCGCCTCGACAGCCTGACCTGCGATGGCAATCCGACCACCCGCGATCGCGGTCGAGACAAGCAACAGGAATGCCGCAGCCACGATAGTCAGTTCCAAGGTGCTGGAACCGGTATCGGGTGCGCGACCCAAGACTCGTCGTCCGGCTTGGCCTGTCCCAGGAATGCAATCGATAGAACCTGCTCTAGTCATCGGCGCACCAACAACTGCAGTTCGCCGATCCGCACTTGAGTCGTCGACTCGAGTTCAAACCGGAACTGGCCAGACTGACCGTTGCCGATTCCGGTCTCCGCCCAATCCACGACCCAGTACGATCGCGCACTCACGGAGTAGGCCTGACCTAGTCTGCGGTCGGAGGCCTCGTAGTACACATGACCACAACTCGGCGAGGGCTGCGCCCCGTCACGCTTTCGATACCGCTGCCCCGGTCCGGTGCAGGTGACGCTCGTGCCGTCTCCCATGTCCCAGACCGTTTTGGCCACGTAGGCCCGGGCCGTGACCGACACTGGCCCAGCCGTCGCCGTCACCGTCTTCGGCTCCGATCGGCTGGCCCACTGGTTATCAGCCGGGGCATCCACCCATAGCCAGGTCGGCAAAGCAACAAGGCCGGTTGATCCCGCTGGGGGCGTGATGCCAATCCGAAAGGGCTGGAGTTGCATGGAATCGGTCGCAGATTCAGCCAGCTCGATCGGAGGCGGTCCGGCAGCGGGTGGTTGCGCCGCCCAGAAGGGCGGCAGGTGACGTAGCGGCACCATCGGAGACAGGCAATCGAAGATCTGACCCGTCCGGTTGCCCTGCCAAACTGGATCCGACTTAGGTGGCTGCGGATCGCGTAGCGACACGTAGCATTGCCGCGAAGGACTCCACGAACTCCCGGGTCGGAAGCACGGAACATCGGCGCCCTGGAATGCGCAACGCTGTTCACCACCAGGACGACCCCCAGCAGGCGCAGCGTCCTGACTCGGCGGCGCCCAGTCGGCGATCACGGTAACGCTTCCGTGGGCGGCATTTGAGGGGGCGTTCGGATTCTTGAGGTCGCCAAGGGCTGGCCATGCCACACCCGACACCACGAGCACAATGCCGATTGCCGAAACC
>JAHZKU010000229.1 GCA_022600255.1 Actinomycetes bacterium
ACCCACTCGTTCAGGTGTTGCTCAAACGGCAGCTCAATACCTAGCCCGATGGATTTGTTGCGCAGCGGGATGCCCGCCTCGGTGAGCCGAGCCTCCTCTTCGCAGGCCCCTTGGTTCACCGCGGCCATGGTGCCGGGGCCGCCTCCGGTGATCACGGCGTATCCAGCCGCCACCAGCCGCTCTCCGACCTCTTTCCCCATCCGGTAGTAGGGGTGCTCGCGGCTCACCCGCGCGCTGCCAAAAACACTCACGGCCGGGCCTAGGTCGGCTAAGGTGCCGAACCCTTCCACGAACTCGGCCTGAATTCGCATGACGCGCCACGGATCGGCTCGAGCCCAGTCTGGGTCCGATGGTCGAGAATCCAGCAGCCGCTGGTCATAAGTGGGACCAGCCTCCCGGCCAGGCCGCAAACTCAGGGCCCCTACTTGTTGTCGCGGAGGTCGAATGGGAGCCACAAGGCCAACGCTAGCCAATTCGGGGTCACAGCAACGCACAAAGCCGCAGACACTCACGCGTTTCCTAGCGTGAGGCCTGCGGCTTGGCGGGGGAGGGGCGAGTGAGTGCTGTCAACTCACTCGGTTACTCCTCAGATTGTGGTGGTCGTTCCGGCGCCGGTGAATCCGGCGTTCTCCTGGTCGCCCTCCTGCTGCTCGAGTCGTTCCTGGAAGCGTTCCATGCGCTCCTCACGTTGAGCTTCCATTTCGGCCCGGAGCTCGTCGGAGATCGAACCAATGTGCTTGGCGACCAACGCGTCACCGTCTTGCTCCGCGCGAACTCCGACGTTGTCGCCCACTGCGATGTCGCCGATGCTGACTTCTTCGCGATCCTTACTGACCTTTGTGTCGCCGTTCACGGTGTAAGAGGCGGAGAACCCGTCCTCGCTGACGACCGTGATGCTGCTGTCAGAGACATCGGTGACTTCCCCCTTCTGACTGGCGACCTCGGTGTAGACGCCGTCTTCGGACTCTACGACGCCATCGCTATGCAGCATGGGCCCACCGGGCCCACCGGGCCCACCAGGTCCGCCATGGCCGCGCGGGCCGCCTGGGCCGCCTGGACCGCGTTGGGTCTGCTCCGTCGCTGATGGCTCGCTGGACTCCGAACCATCTTGTGCCATGGCGATCCCGGTCAATGCGGTCGCACCGAGTGCACCAGCGGCAACAAAAGCGGCGGCTCGACCAAAGCGCTTGGCCCGGCCAGGCACCTGCTCGGTTGTTTGATTGTCATTCGTGTTGTTGGTCATGATCCTTCTCCTTTGACTGGTGTCTGTCTGACAAGTCCAAGGTCTCGCCTTCTTGTTCTGAGGGTGTTGTGGACGTGTTTGAGCAATGTAAGGGAGTTGATCTTGACTGAGGGTCGCCTGCGAGGAACCTGGGAATCGGCTGAGAGCGCGGTGTTTTGCCGGTTTTGGACGGTCAGGTGGGTCCCAGGCTGACGCTTAGCTGGCTTGGGTAGCTCGAGTGCTGGCAAGGCAACCGGAGGAACCCGCTTGCCGAAATCTCACTTGGCGGAGCGCGGCATCGCGCCCGCTCACTCAAACCGAAGGTGGCTGGGCAACCAGCGCCAGGCACTGCACAATGGCCTCGATCTGGCGCACTTCGTGGGTACGAAACAGACTGGTGCCGCCGATGGCCGCCAGGACAGCAAACAGGCCCTCGCCTGACCGCAACTCTTCCCCAAAGAACGTGAATGCATGTGGCAGGGCGTTGCAGATGGGGCGCCCCAGAGCGTTCAGTCGCGCGCTTTGCATGATTACCTGCAACTGGTGCCGCACGCGCACGGGCCCGTCCGGCAAATCGCGATACGTGAAGCCAGCGCCGGGGTCTAGGACCAGCTGTTCTAGCCCTACGCTGGCTGCGCGGTCTATCTGGGTCTCGAAGAACGTCGCGACACCGTGAAGCGGGTCGGAGTGTGCTGGCCGGCTGGAGATGTCCCGGGGGTTGTCACCGCCGTAAAAACAGATAATCCCAGTGGCATCATGCTCGGCGATGACGCGGTAGAGGTCGTTGCTGTCTGGGATCGCCGTGATGTTGATAACCGCAGCACCAACTGCCAGACACTTTTCGGCCACCGACGGGTGATAGGTCTCGATCGACACCGGCACACCGGATTCGGTCAGCGCCGCCACGATCGGCACTAACGTTTCCGCTTGTTCTTTGGCGGCAACCGCGGGCGTGTTGATCGATGTGGATTCGCAGCCGATATCGACCAGATCGGCCCCCTCAAGAACCAAACGACGTGCTCGATTGATTGCGGCCTCCGGCGAAATCGCGATGGACTCTCGGTACCGGGACAGGGTCGACAGGTTCACCACGCCCATGATGGTGATCCCATCGCCGATCGACTTGTCAGTGTTCCCGATCGGGTACCGTCGCAATCCTTCTCGGCTCGCCGTCAGCGGGCTAAGTCCTGAGTCCAAGTAGGGTGCGAGATCGAGCATGACACCAGAGTATCGGCCTATCAGACGCGCATCGGTTGGATTCCTTGTGGCCGGTTTCCCGGTTGCAGTCGACGCGATCCCGAGCCAAGCGCAGTCGGGATCCGCAGGATGCGGCATGATGAGGTCTTCGCAGGACGCGGCATGATGAGGTCTTCGCAGGATGCGGCACAATGAGGCTGTGACACTCATCGTCTTCCTTGTGATCGGCATTTTGGTGGTGACGGGTGCGGCCCTGGCCTACACCGGCAAGTGGAGTGTGGGCATGAACGGCACAGACCGTCCACCGGCTCCCACGCACCCCAAGAGCGGTCAGTGGACTGGGGAGGCCCTGCGAAAGACCAAATTCCGGGTGGCGCTTCGCGGATATCGCATGCAGGATGTCGATGCAGTCCTAGCCTCGTTGGCCACGCAACTGGAGGAGCAACCGCCCGGCCAAGGCACCAAACCCGATGACTCCGGCCAGCACGAGGGGACATCGGGGAGTTTCGCAACTCCAGTGACCAACACCGACTCTCAATCGACGCGGCAAACGCCGGCGAAAGCAGATCAGGATGGCTCAGCCGATGCCAGCAACTCGGCTGGTGCGCCGGCGGGGGGTTCAGTCGGATCCTCAGGTCTCGCGGGGGAGCCGCAGGAAAGCGTGCAACCCCCGTATCAGCCGCCGGCACGCTAGTCGCTGACCGATCACAGAGCGATTAGTCCTGCATTACCCAGTTCACGAACAGCGCCACGCCAAAACCTGTGGCCCCCTTGGGCCGACCCGGTTTGCCAGACTCGCGGCGGCCTACCCCAGCGATATCGAGATGTGCCCACGGCGTCGCGCCAGCAAAGGGTGCTAGGAACAACGCTGCGGTGATGGAACCCGCCATGATGTGCGGGTCGGTGTTCACGTTGGCGGCATCGGCCACCTCCGAGTCCAGCGCATGACTGTAGTCAGCCACCAAAGGGAGTTGCCAGAGCTGGTCTGCGGTCTGAGCACTAGCCGCGTTCAGCGCATCTCGGAGTGCGGGATCGTCACAATACAACGCGGCATGGCTGCGGCCCAGACCGACGGTGGCTGAGCCGGTCAGGGTCGCGATATCAACCATTGCGCTTGGGTCCAGCGACTTGGTGGCGTAGGCCAACAGATCCGCTAACACCAGCCGACCCTCGGCGTCGGTGTTGAGCACTTCGGTGGTGCGCCCCCCGAAGTGGGTAATCACGTCACCTGGTCGGGTGGCGGTAGCACCGGGCATATTCTCGGCGCAGGCGATCAGCCCCACAACCGGATCATCTGATTCCAGCTCCGACAGCGCCGCAAACGTTCCCAAAACGGCGGCAGCTCCGGACATGTCGGTCTTCATCAAAGGCATGCCGGCCGCGGGTTTGATGGACAGGCCACCTGAATCAAAGGTGATTCCTTTCCCGATGAGCACCTTCGGCGGCTGGTTGCGGGGCCCCCGCCGTAGCACGGTGACATTCCCAGGTTGGGAACTCCCTTGACTTACCGAGGCCACCCCGCCGAATCCGAGGGCAGCGACCTCTTCCAGCGGCATCACGGTCACGGAGGTGTGATCATCGGCCAAAGCTAGCGCCTGTTCGCTGAGCCACTGCGGTGATTTGACGTTGGCAGGCATATTGGCCAAGCGGCGGGCAAAGCGCACGCCCGCAGTCACGGCCAGGCTCCGTTGGGCGGCCCGTTCTGCGTCGGCACTGGGCAGTTGCACCGTGAGGGCACCTAGGGCTCCACTACCAGCTTTGCGATCGTCCAGCCCGAAGCAAAGTCCCGCCACGAACGCGCTAGCGATCTCCGGTTCCCAGTCCCGCGCTGCGGTGATCTGGACATCGGCCTCGGCTGGGAGCGCCTTGGTTAGGTCAGCGCCCACATCGAGCGCTTCGGCCGCCGAGCTGGGCGTCTTGACGGCGAAGCCGATCGTTTCGTTCGCTGCGCTGACGATCTGCAAGGGCGCCGACCCGGTGGGGAACCGGATCGCCAAGCGCTCCGGCGTGCTTGGGTCCCTGGTTTGCAGCAGCGATAGATCTTCAGCTTGGAATTGGGTGTCAGCCTGGAGTGCCACACCCAGCAGGCTCTCGGCGGGCAGACTTGGCGTCGCCGTGGTGAAGCAGATTTCTGGTTGCGGCCCCGCAAGCAGCGGCTTCGCGGTCAGGTTCACGGCGTGGACCTGCCGCAGCTATGGCCGCATGCAGTAGCCAGAGTTGGCACGCTAGCCAACGGTTGCGTTGAGTTGTACCCCCAGGTCGGTGGCTTCGTCTTGAGTCAACTCGACCACAAGGCGACCGCCGCCTTCCAGGGGGACACGCATGATGATGCCGCGGCCCTCTTTGCTGACTTCGAGAGGCCCGTCGCCCGTTCGTGGTTTCATGGCGGCCATGCCGCTCCCCTTCCTGTAACGGTCGCTGAATGCACCTATTATTCCCGATAAACGCAGATTCGCGCAGTAAGGCAGACTCTTGGTCGTTTCGGATCAGTTGACCACGGCCACGAGCAAGCCGTCTCCGACGGGAATCAGGGCTTGGGTAAGCCGCTCGTTGTCTTGAATCTCGCGCTCGAGGTCGCGTACGGCCGTGGTCGTTTCGTCGCGTTGGGCCGGATCAGCGACCGCGCCATCGAGGAACCCGGCCGTGAAAGCCACGACTCCGCCGGGGCGTAGCAGTCGCAGCGACTGCTCGAGGTGGAAGGGGTACTCCGCCGGATCAGAGCTGACCAGCACGAGATCGTAAGCCGCATCGGTCAAGCGCGGCAGTACGTCCAGAGCCCGACCGGCGATGAGTCGAAATGACGTGGGCTTGCAACCGCCGGCCGTCAGGGTTTCCTTCGCGACATGCTGGTGGTCTACCTCCACGTCAATGGACGTCAGCACACCCTCTGGTCCCATCCCCTGCAGGAGACAAAGACTCGCGAGCCCAGTGCCGGTGCCAACCTCGACCGCGTGCCTAGCGCCGGTGGCGCTGGCCAAGAAGCGCAAGATGCTGCCGGTTCCCACCGAAACGGTCCGGCCGCCAAGTGCGATGGCTTGTTCTCGGGCCCGGGAGAGGACCTCATCCTCAGGAGCAAACGTGTCTGCATATTGCAGGCTTGCTGCGTTTGGGGACTCAAAGCCCGTGTCATCCGACATTTCAACCTCCGCCTATCCGTGCCGCCCTGTGACGATCTTGCCCCTGCACCGGATGCAGGCTTCCCCAATGGGTAAGAGCACCGTCAACAATTCACTACGGCGTCGACAACAGGGTAACGCTGCGGGATGCTTAGCACGTAACGTGGCTGGTAATCATGCCGCGGTTGGCCAGCGGCCGATGAATACACCCGAGGCTGGGTGTCCGGTCGGAGTGAGTGTGGATGGAACAGATATGAGCGATCAGAACCCATGGGGTCCCCCGACCGGTGACCCGCTGCCGGCCAAGGATGAAGATCCCACTGTGGCTCCCTCCTCGGAGTTCCCTGGTCAGGCGCCGAACCAGGATGCTGGCGCCAGTCAGACTGAGAGTTCCCCGTCCGATGCCAGTCCAGCCCAACCGGCGGCGTCAGACTCGGCACCAGATTCTCAGCCCGTGAACGATCCACCCG
>JAHZKU010000230.1 GCA_022600255.1 Actinomycetes bacterium
CGGGCGTCGTTGCGGTAGAAGCCAGAACCCTTAAAAACAACCCCAACGTTTCCGAAGAGTTTTCGTAGGGTGTTCTGATCACAGGCTTCGCAGTGAGTCAGTGCATCGTCTGCGAAGGATTGCACGGCGTCAATGCGGTTTCCGCAGTTAGTGCATTGGTATTCATACGTGGGCACGCGGTCTCCAAACACCTCAGTTGATGATCTAGGGGCTCGGCAGCACCCAACCGTTGCGGCGGAATGATGCGCAGACAACGGGTAGCAGGGGAGCCCTCGGTAATGATAGCGGGCAATGGGGGTGTGGAGGATTCGTGATCGGTCCACGGCCTTTGGGCGGATTCGCTACGGTCGGCTCATGTCACATCCTCCCGACGCCGCTACGCGTCGCGTGGATCCCGCGTTCTGGCAGGTGCTGGGCCTCGTCGCGCTGGGCGGAGCGGCCGGTGCCAGCGTTCGATATGGCAGCAACGTCGCGCTACCGCACGATCCCGGCCAATTTCCGTTCGCGGACCTTGCCGCCAACCTCGTCGGCTGCTTGCTCATGGGACTGTTCTTGGGTGTGGTGACAACTCTGCCTCGGACACCCCCGCGGCTGACGCCGTTGCTGGCCACCGGGTTCCTGGGCGGCCTCACCACCTTCTCAAGTTATGCGGCTGACGCGGCCGTGCTTGCAGACGCCGGGGCTACAGCCAAGCTTTTCGTTTACGTGCTCGGCACGTTGCTGTTCGGCTGGTTACTGTTGCGCGCGGGCTGGACCTTTGGCCGGCGAGGGGAACGGCCTGATGAGGGAAGGCCAGAGTTCGGCCCCGCAGAGATGGGCGACTGATGGCGTGGCTGTTGGTTGCGTTGGGCGCCGCAGTTGGTGCGCCGAGTCGGTTCCTAGTGGATCGCGCTGTGCAGCGATACGTGGTAGAAAACCACCCAAAACGAATTGCGTTGGGCACCCTCACGGTGAATGTCCTGGGGTCGGCCATTCTGGGTTTGGTCATGGCGCGACTCGATAGTGACTGGGGTCTCTTGCTGGGCACCGGCTTCTGCGGAGCGTTCACCACGTTCTCCACCTTTGCCGCGCAGACCGACGAGTCGATTCGGGAAGACTGGCCGGTTGTAGGCATCCTCAACGTCGTGCTGAGCGTGGCTCTGTGTTTTGGGGTCTTCTGGCTGACTTGGTCGGTGCTTTCCTGAGCTTGCCGACGGACTGCCCGGCCTCGTCTACGCTGGCCCGGCAACGACCGCGACAGCCTTGCCGCCGATCAGCGGGGCGCTCGGACCGGTTTCACCCCGGCTTCGGTCATGATGTGCGTCACCGGCTCGTCGTGTTCCTGCGCCGGCACGGCACGACACTCCCGTTCGAAACACACGCCGATGATGAGCGGGTCGGGGCCAGAGTCGGCATCAGCTGTGATGCGCCCCGCCCGAAGTTCGGACAGTAGCCGGTCGTAGTACCCGCCGCCGTAGCCGAGGCGCAATCCGGTCGATGGATCGATCGCCAGGGCAGGGACCAACACGATGCTGCCGACGGACCGGAACGGGGCGGCGCTGAGCCCAGCGGTCTGGCCTTGGGGACGAGGTATCCCAACTGGACGCTCCTCGAGTTGGCCCTTGGCGGCCACCACCCACTCAAGGGCCTCTCCTCCCACTGGCCTGGGGATTAGCACGGTGGTGCTGGGCGCGATACGCACGAGGCAGCGGAGGAACCCGGTGATGTCGGGCTCTGTGGGCGTTGGTTGGAACGCAGCCAGGACACTGGGATCGCCTTCCCTATCGACGTAGGAGGTCAACCAACCAATGGCGGCCGAGGCGAACTGGGGGACTACCAGAGTTTGTCGATCGGCTTTCAATTGCTGGCGTAGCGCCACTTTGTCTTGTGCGGTCACATCCCTCCCCTGGGTGGCTGTCGCTCTCTGCGGGTGCAACCCGGAAGATAGCAGATTGGCGGGGACTGGCCAGCCGTGCGACGGCCCATGGTGAGGACAAGAAGAGCAACAGCCCAGTCTCTCTCGACGAAGGGGACGCGGCCAGCACCGGCCCAGCGGTTTCTGCTGCGGTTGGGTCACGGGACCACATGTTGAGCGTAACTTGAGTGCCTCAACCGCTCGGGGCGGTTATGACTGGCCAGATGGAGCTCTTGGCGGAAACGTCACCCGCACCGTGTCGCAGGTTTGCGCGGACCACGTGTCGCAGGTTTGCGCGGACCACGCGCTGAGTGATGGATCTGCGGCTGGGCCGACCCGGCGGCTCGGGCTGCTCCCCGATGGCAGATGGACCTAGGCCACTGCCTCGGTCGCCGCGGCAATTGCGGATAGGCTGGTGGCATGTTGGCTGTTGGGCGATATTGTCCGTCATCGCGCCGAATCGTCACGGGTAACCGTGGCGGCTTCGCGCGGCAGCCCGAAGCCCCCTGCCACTCGCGGGTCGGTGAACCTGGTGTTCACCGAAGAACCTGACGAAACAACCAAGAGAAGTGTAGCGACATGACCCATCAGCAAGTCACGAAGTCCGTTATCCCCGCAGCCGGACTCGGAACGCGTTTCCTGCCCGCCACGAAGGCGGTGCCCAAGGAGATGCTGCCGGTCTTTGACGCGCCAGCGATTGAATATGTGGTGCGCGAGTCTGTCGCCGCAGGATTGGATGATGTCCTGTTGATTTCAGGCCGAGGTAAGGAAGCGATCGAAAACCATTTCGATCGAAATGTCGAGTTAGAGCAGGTGCTGACCGCCAAGGGTGACCAAGGGCGACTGGACTTGGTGCGGGAGACGGCCGATTTGGCTCACATTCACTCGGTCCGGCAGGGACAGGCCCTTGGCCTTGGTCACGCTGTCCTGATGGCAGCCGAACACGTCGGCTCCGAACCCTTCGCTGTCCTGCTCGGCGACGATTTGATCGATGTCCACACGCCGGTTCTGGAAAAAATGCTGGCCGTGCGCGCCGAGTACGGCGGCTCCGTGATCTGTCTAATGGAAGTACCGCACGAGTCGATATCGCTATACGGCTGTGTCGCGATCGAATCAACAGATTCTGCTGATGTGGTGCGGGTGACGGATTTGGTGGAGAAGCCTCCGGTAGCCGAGGCGCCTAGCGACTATGCGGTTATTGGCCGCTACGTCTTGGACCCGGCTGTTTTTGCGGTGCTCCGAGACACCGAACCGGGTCGCGGTGGCGAGATTCAACTGACCGATGCCCTGCAGACCCTGGCGAAAATGCCAGCAGAAGCGGGCGGTGGTGTCACCGGCCTCGTTTTCTCAGGAAACCGCTTTGACACCGGCGACAAGTTGTCCTACCTCAAGGCGGTGGTGACACTCGCTGGTCGGGATCCCGACCTTGGGGCAGACTTCAACGCTTGGTTGCGAGATTTCACAGCAGAATAGGCCCGCTTTTGGTCAAAAGACCGGCACAATCAAAGACGTGCCACCCACTTCGTTAGATCACCGGCTTGCCCAGACACTCAAACGCGTGGGGCCGCTGCAACCGCTAGACGTGACGTTGCCAGAGTCCCGAGGAACGGTCTTGGCTGCCGACGTCGTGGCTGAGCAGCCTTGGCCGGCCTTCGCGACCTGTGCCGCCAACGGATTCGCGGTACGCGCGGCTGACGTTCGACCAGGGGCCAGCCTGGCCCTCATCGACCCCGCCGTCGCTGGTGCGCAAGGGGCTTTGGCCATTGGTCCAGGTAAGGCGATCGCCGTGCAAGCCGGTGCGCCGTTACCCGGCGCCGCGGATACGATTCTGGCCCCAACGATGGTCGGGCGATCTGGGGATCAACTCCAAGTCCGCACCTCAGCGCCACAAGGCTCGGGCATCACCGCAGCTGGCAGTGTGGCACCGGTCGGCAAAGTCTTGATTCCGCGAGGAACACTGGTGGACGATCGATGCATCGGAGTATTGGCCGCACTTGGTCGCTCGCGAGTGTCAGTATTGCCCCGGCCCAGAGTGGTCATGGTCTCGATAGGGGATAGCGCCACCGAACGGTTCGGGGCGCTCGAAACCAGCAAGACTGACGATGCCGCGGGCCTCCTTCTCGTGGCTAGCGCGGCCACGCAGGGCGGCATCCCGTTTCGGGTCGGGCCGATCTCCAATGAACCGACGCTCGTGGCGGACACACTCGATGACCAACTGGTCCGTGCAGACCTGATTGTTGTTGTGGGTGGCAGTGACGGCGATGGGAGTCCGGTGCAAACGGCGTTGCGCCAGCTGGGTGACGTGTCTTTTGAGCCGTCCCCAACCAACCTGCCCGCCTTTGGGATGGGAACGCTGGGAACCGAGAGTGCCGAGATCATCGCTCTGCCCCCCGATCCGGTAGCCAGCTACCTGCTCTTTCAGTTGCTGGCTCGGCCAATCATTCAGAAGATGCTGGGGGCGCCCCCTCAAAAAGCTGATTCCATCCGCCTAGGAGTGGATGTCCCAGCTTCGCCAGGGCACGCTCAGATTCTTCTGGTGAACCTTGACGCTGCGGGTCGTGCGGTACCGATGGCGACGCGACATCCGAATCTGATGGATCTTCAATCAGCGGACGGGATGATCCAGGTTCAGCCCGGTCTCTCGGTGCAGCGGCGTGATTCCGAAGTCGCAATCATTCGGTTTGCGAATGGTCCTAGAGGTTCCTGACCGTGTCCCAATGGCCGGTTCAGTTGCAGCACGGTGACGTGCAGCTGCGGCCGCTGAAGCTGTCCGATCGCACACAATGGTCTGAGCTCCGCACGAGAAACGTTGAGTGGCTGCGCAAGTGGGATGCCACGCTGCCCATGGCCGACGAGTCTGTGCCGGTGACGTTCGGCGCGATGGTTCGCCTGTTACGCAAGGAAGCGAAGGCGGGTCGAAGTCTTTCGTTCGCGATCTTGTACCAGGGCGTGCTGGCCGGCCAGATTACGCTGGGCGGAATCTCATACGGTTCCCTGCGGGCTGCCAACATCGGCTACTGGATCGATGAGCGGGTGGCCGGACGTGGCATCATGCCAACCGCCGTAGCGTTGGTGGGGGACTACGCCATCGCGGTGCTGCGCCTCCACAGGATTGAGATCAACCTTCGGCCCGAGAACGAGGCCAGCCGACGGGTCGTCGACAAGCTCGGCTTTCAGTATGAGGGCCGTCGTGTGGCTTACCTGCACATCGACGGTGATTGGCGCGATCACGATTGTTATGTGATGACAAGCACTACTGCGGAGCCGGCCCTGATGGCAGCACTGTCGAGTCGGCGGCTGAAGGGCACCTAGCGGCGATCACCCGGAAGGTAGCCGCTCCTAGACCACTTTTTTGAGTAACTGGAGTAGCGGCGCTCGGCAGCGGTCCGCGCTCAGGAGTACTTCTAGCAGCGCCAGCTTGGTTCTCTAGTTTCCCGTCCAAATCACGACCTTGCCCCGAAATTGGCTCAACCATTCAGAAAAACAGAGTGTGACGCGCGACACGGGGGGCAAAGTCCCTGCGCGTCTGGGTATCCCCCTCTAATCTAATGAGCGTGACAGGCTTGATCTACGTAGTCCTCATCGCCGTGTGGGGTGTTGTGCTCGTTCCCCGCTGGCTGCGGCGCCATGACGAATCCAAGCGGTTCAAGGACCGAGATCGTATGGCTGCGGCCCTGACCCACGAGTCGGATATCGATGACGACAGCATTGAGGTCCATGACGGAGATCATCACCGTGCGGCGACATGGGGCGAATACGTGCGCGGTCTGACACACATTGATGTGGGCCATTACGCCCGTGCCCTGAGTTCGCGGCAACGCAGTGTTGCCGCAGGACGTCGGCGTCGGGTTCTCATGATTCTGGGAGCAGTGCTGGCGGTTTCCCTCGTCGGGAGCTTTGCGGGGCTCCTGCCAGGGTCGCTGGTCGCGCTCTCGACCCTGGTGCTGGTGGGTTATGTGTCGGTGATGTTCTATCAGCTCCGGCGCCGCGAGCTCGCCCTTGCTGGGGCGGCTACCGGTGCCCCTGATCTGATGTCGCAGGCTGACGAATCCATGGGGAACCCTGCTGGCACCTTGGTGGACGGCGTCCGGGTTGTGGAGCCAGCAAACACGTGGGAGCCGCGGGAAACGACGTTGCCGACCTACGTCAGCAAGACGAAGGCGTCGAAGATTCCGCGCCGGATCGACTTGACCTCAGGGTGGACCGGCGCCGACATGGTGGCCCGGGCCCGTGAGCAGCAGGCTTCTCCTGAACTGCGAGACCAGTTCACTCGGGAGTGGAGCGCTGTTCAGCCCGACGAGGATGCCGAAGTGGCGCACTACGCGCAGGGTTACGACGAAGACGAGGGTTACTACCGTCGCGCGGTGAACGAATAACCCAACGGCTTTGGCCTGGTTCTAGGTGGTCGGACATGTTGGTACCCTTTTGCAGAGGCCAGTTTTGGCTAAGGGGCTGTGGCGCAGTTGGTAGCGCGTCTCGTTCGCAATGAGAAGGCCAGGGGTTCGAATCCCCTCAGCTCCACCCTTCAGCCGCTCATCGGTTTCGGAGAGTCCTATGATTTCGGCAAGATCCCGCCTGCTTGGCGCCGCCTGTCTGGCCACCGCGTTGCTCGTCTCGGCGTGTGCTACTGAGTCCCCTGGGTCGCTGGATTCGGCTTCATCTGAACTTCCACTTCCGCCGCAGGCGACTTGGGCCATGACCGGGCTGCCCGACCCGGAGGGCAAAGCCGATGCGCCGGTCCTCACCGTGAAGATCGACAACACCAGTGCCGCTCGACCACAATCGGGTGTGGAGCGCGCGGATTTGGTTGTTCAGGAGCCCGTCGAGGGTGGTGCCACTCGCTTGGCCGCCTTTTACCAATCGACCTCGCCAAAAAGAGTTGGTCCCGTTCGTTCGGTCAGGACGTCCGATGTCGGACTGGTGCTGCCGGTGCGCGCCACTCTGGTCGCCTCGGGCGGTGCCCAGGTCGTTCTGCGCACCATGGCCGCAGCCAACGTGACAGTGGTGGATGAGTCCAACCCAAATCTGACGCGAGACACCAGCCGACCCGCCCCTTACAACGTCTATGCCAGCTTGGCGGGCCTGCAGTCTGAGGGCATCGGCAAGCCCCCCAAGCAGCCCTACCTAGATTTTGGTGCCATCACGGCCCCGGACGGTGGCAAGGCGCGATCAGTCAGCGTGCGCTCGTCCAGTTTGGCTACCGAGGACTGGTCCTTCGACAAGAAAGCGCAAACTTGGAACCGAGAGAGTGGCAACTTTGCCGCCAACAACCTGATCATGCTGCAAGTTGAACTCGCCGATGCGGGATATCAGGATCCCGCAGGAAACCCGGTGCCTGAGGTCGTCACCAGTGGCAAGGGCAAAGGTTGGTTGGCCACCGGGGGCAATGTCCGCAAGATTCGTTGGTCCAAATCGGCGTTAGACGCCTCGTTCGCGCTCACCACCCGTGACGGTGCGCCGATTCAAGTCCCCCCGGGTAAGAGTTGGATCTCGCTGTTACCGCAGGACACCAGCCAGGTTAGCTACCGCTGAGTGGCGGTTGGTGCTTCGGCGGGTCAGCGGGATCGGCCGGATGGGCCCCGCCGGCAGTCTTCTGGCCAGCTAGTGAGGCCAAGTAGTTATTGTATTCCTGCAAGGCGGCGTCACCGTCGCGATCGGCTTGCCGGTCGATTCGTTTGGCCTCGCGGGTATCACTGCGCGCCCACTGCACCGCCACCACAATCATGACAATCAGCGTGGGGATCTCGCCGAAGCCCCAAGCGATTCCGCCGCTTGTTGTTGTGTCTGCAACTAAGTCCGGCAGCCAAGGTGGCTGGACCAGCGCATACCACTCCTCGGCCAACGGTTCGGTCAGGCTCATGATCGCCAAGGCGAAGAAGGCATGCAGGGAGATGTAGACCAGCAGCAGAATCAGTCGCGCCCAGGGCGGCACTGTGCGCGGGCCAGGATCCAAGCCCAGAACCACCCAGTAGAAGAGGAACCCAGAAATCAAGAAGTGCAACATCATCAAGATGTGGCCCGCATGAGAGGTCATGGCAATAGAGAACAGAGGCGTGAAGTAGAGCCCAAACAGTCCGAAGGTTCCGATCACCAAGACATAGATCGGGTGAGTAACCAGTTTTGAGACACCCGAATGCAGCGCCCACAGCAGCCACTCGCGCGGCCCGCGTTCTCGGCCTCGGCTCGGTCGCAGCGCGCGAAGTGCCAGGGTCATGGGCATTCCCAGGACCAGCAGGATCGGGGCCAACATCGCCAATGTCATGTGCTGCACCATGTGCCAGCCGACCGACACGGCCCCATAGCCGGCAATGCCCGCGTTGGTGGACCAGAAGAGCACGGCCACGCCCGCGCTCCAGCTCAGGAGGCGGCCCAGTGGCCACGCCACACCATTGCGTCGCAGCCGCACGACCGCACCGACATACGCCACGAGCAGGAGTGCGCAGAAGAAGAGCCAGAACGGGTCCGGGTACCAGCCGAACAGGACGTTGGCCGCAGTAGGCTCGGGAGGCATCGCAAAGCCGAGGAGTTCCTCCGCAGCGGTATTGAAGGGCACATCCACCCGCGGATACGGGGTGAGGGTCATACTCAGCGCGAGCCCAAGGGTCAGAGCCATGAACAGGCCCTCGAGCGTGAGCCAGCGCAGTCGGGGCCCCCGCTCACCGGCCGCGACCCCAACGGACAGCTGTTTGCGGGACTGGTAGGCAATCAGCGCCAGGGCGACGAGTAAGACAACCTTGCCAATCACCATCACGCCATACGCCGTGCTCCAAAGATCCTCGGGGCGCTCTAGCCGGGTGTAGGTGTTGGCCAGACCGGTGGCGGCTAGGGCGGCCAAAGCCACGGTGGCTACCACCGAGAAGCGACGGATTGCCACTCCAGCGCCAGCATCCTTTCGAAAGACATGCAGGGTTAGGACCACCAGGCCGCCGATCCAAGCGGCCGCGGCTGCGGCGTGCAGGGCGCCGGATGTCATGGCGAGCGAGTGGTCCCCGGACCCGCTGCCGTGGGCGTTGATCGGCGGCAAGATCAGCGCGATGAACGCCACTCCGGTGAGCAGCGCTGCCGCCCCTGTGGTGGCGCTCACCAAGGCCGACACCGCGATGATTGCCGCCAAGATTGCGGTGAGCAGAAAAGCCACGTTCTGTGGGACCTCAAAGGCAAAGGTCAGAAAAGTCTGCGGCTCCAGCGCCTGCAGAAGCGGCTGGCCCATCACGGTCGCGTGCGTAAAGAACAGGACGAAGAGGCTCGAAATCGACCAGCCAGCTGCAGAGGCTGATGCCAGCAGCAGATCGCGCCTGCCCGACTTCGACACCACTCCCCGACCCGGTGAGGGCAGCAGGAAAGCCGCGGCGAGCAGCAGCCCGATCGTTAGTGTCCCCAGCGCGACGGACAACAGTTTGGCTACGGGTAGTCCCCATCCCACAAGAGGCCCCGGATCTGGCAAGCCCTCCGCTGGGGTTTCGTAGGCCGAACCGCCCCAATAGAGCCCAATCAGGAGCGCAAACAGGGCCGCAAGGCTGATGCCGGCAAGCCACAGTCGCCGATCGCCCAGGCTCCGATCTCGCTGCGTGTTGGACGTTGGAAGGCGGGTGTCTTGTGCGACGACAAGTGGATGGACGTCGTGGGTGGACGTCCTGTTCTCGGGCATCAGTGCGCCCCATTCCTACGGCGCAGGACCACCACGATGGCTCCTAACGCCAACAGAATCCCTGCAGCTAGCAACCACACCGGCACGGACTGCGGAGCCGTATCTGCGCCAGCAGACTGAACGGTTTCTGAAGTCTCTGCAGTCTCCGCGGCTTCAGCGGGCAGGTCTTCGGTGCGGCCGGAGTCGGGTGGCAAGTCGGTCGGATTGGCCGCCGCCGCGGCCTGAGGGGTCACCGCGAAGTTGACGGCCCCAGACATCACATGGCCGTCCTGGGACACCACCCGATACTCCAGGGTGTAGTCGCCAGCAGCGCTGGACACCGCCGGCCAGGGAGCCGCCACCGACTTCTTTGCGGGTTCTGCGGCCAACGGTACGGCCCCGTCCGGGCCTAGTAGCGTGAGCCCAATCCCGGTTTCCAGGATCGCGTCGGAGAATGCCAGCGTGACTTCTGCCGGCAGTTGCTGCAGGTCTGCGTCTTGCGCCGGTGTCGATTCGCGCAGGTAGCTGTGGCCTGCGGCAGGTCCAGTCGGCAACACCAATAGGATTGCTGCCGCCAGAACGAAGAGAATCCCGCGAAATCCGGGCCTGGTTAGACTACGCGAATTTGCCATGGCTCCAGCCTACGTCGAAGTCTGGAATCCGACGCATTCCTGGGGTGATCCTCAGATCCAGGTCGGCAACCACATGCGGTTGGACCAGGCCGCTGTTTCGATGATCTCGGCAGACCAGATGGGGTAGAAGAACCAAGAAACGCCCACACACACCAGCAGGAAGGCGGTGACCAGCCCCAAGCGCCAGTTGCGGGACGTCGGTCCGGGCCGATGGGTGATGTTCCCCACGGGGTTCGCGATTGTGGCCAATGTCAGCGATAGAGCCGCGATCATGAACGGCAAGAACACGACTGAGTAGAACGCGAAAATTGTTCGTTCGCTGTAGAAAAGCCAGGGTACCCAGCCGGCTGCGACGCCTAGGAGCACCGCGCCGGATCGCCAGTCCCGCGCCGCAAACCAGCGCCAACCTTGGTGCAACATGGCCAAGATTGCGGCCCACCAGATCACTGGATTCCCCAGTGCGATCACTTCTTGGGCACAATCGCCGGATCCGCACCCGGAAGCGCCGCTTTCGTAGAAGAACGACGTTGGCCGGGCTTGGACTAACCAACCCCATGCTGGCGACTGATAGGAATGCTCGGAGTTTAGTCCGGTATGAAACCCCAGCATTTCGTCGTGATAGTGCCACAAAGAACGCAAGGCGTTCCAGGCGCCGCCGTCCCCGGCCCAGTCCCTGGCCCAAGCGCCGTCGGACGCAAACCAGCCGTACCAGGACGCGACGTACACGACGATACCCACAGCGAGCATCGTGATTGCGGCTGGAATGGCGTCTTTGATGAAAGCCAAGACCCAGTCGTCATCGAGTCGGCGCCTGCGGGCGACCTCCCACAGCACGGTGAGAATCGCGAAAGCGGCGAAGAACCAGATGCCACTCCACTTCACCCCACAGGCCAATCCCAGACTGGCGGCCGCAACGAGGCGCCAGGGCCGCCACCAGGCCCAACCTAGGTTCGGGCTGCCGCGCTTTCGAATCCACCGCCGGTCGGCCACGATAGCTGTGAAGCCAGCCAAGACAAAGAAGGCCAGGATTCCATCCAGGACGGCCGTACGGCTCAGGGCGATCGCCATTCCATCAATCGCCAGGAGCAACCCCGCCACAGACCCCCAGGCCGGCGAGCCGGTCAGGTTCCATACGACGCGAGCCAACAGGAGCACGGTGAGCGTGCCCAGCAGCGCGACACCAAAGCGCCACCCGAACGGAGTGGCCCCGAACAGGGCTTCCCCTGCAGCGATCACCCATTTGCCCACGGGGGGATGCACGATGAAGGAGGGTTCACCGGTGAAAATCTCTAGCTCGGCGATATTGCCATCGCCGGCGAGGAGCAGGTCATCGGCGTCTTCCACGGCCCCTTGCTCGTATCCGAACTTCAGCAGCGACAAGGCATCCTTGGCGTAGTAAGTCTCATCAAAGACGACCGCCTCGGGGCGCCCTAGGTTGGCGAATCGAAGCCATCCCCCGATGAGGGTTACCAGGATCGGGCCGAGCCAGGGGTACCACGAGCTAGTCCGCACCGCAGCAGGTGACGAGGTGTCGTCAGGCTGAGGCGGTGCAGCAGCGAAAGCGGTCACGGGGCCAATCGTAGGCGGTCCGGTCGGGATCCGGTGACCGGTGTTAAGACATCGTGCGACTCGGTCGGCCCCGATAGCGCAGGTGAGGCACGATGGAGGCTATGACAGGGAGTCTTGTAGTCGCGGGCACGCCAATCGGCAATAGCGAAGACGCCAGTGCCCGGCTCAAGGCCGCCCTGGCTAGCGCAAGTCTTATCGCGGCGGAAGACACCCGTCGGTTGCGACGGTTGGCTGGGGAGCTGGGCATCACGTTGACCGGGGATGTGGTCTCGTTTTTTGAGGGCAACGAGGCCAACCGGACAGCGGCCCTGCTGCAACGAATGCAAGATGGGGCGGAGGTACTGCTCGTCAGCGACGCCGGCATGCCGACGGTGAGTGATCCTGGCCACCGACTTGTCGCGGCCTGCGCGGACAACAACATCCCGGTTTCGGTCCTGCCCGGACCTTCCGCGCCACTGGCCGCACTGGCGGTGGCTGGGCTGCCCACCGATCGCTTCGCCTTCGAAGGATTTCCGCCGCGCAGATCGGGGCCGCGGCGCCGGTATCTCGCCGCCCTGCGAGACAGCCCTTACACACTGATCTTCTTCGAATCGCCCCGGCGCCTCGCTGACATGTTGCATGACGTTGCGACCCAGATGGGCTCGGACCGTCCCGTTGTGGTTTGTCGGGAACTCACCAAGACGCACGAGGAAATCAAGCGCGGTTCCGCGCTGGAACTGGCGCGGTGGGCGGAGCCGGGCGTACTTGGAGAAGTCGTGGTTCTGGTTGGCGCATCACAACAACCCCGCAAGGCGCTGCCTTCCGAACAGTGGTCTGGCGCTGTCGCCGAACTGGTCTCGGAGGGTCTTTCTCGGCGGGATGCCGTAGACGCGGTTGCTCTAGATGCGGGGGTAAGTCGCCGCGAGGTCTTCGCCCAGATCCAGTCTGAGTCCCGCTCCCGGTCCGACAGCAATTAGGATTGCGGGTATGCCCCAAAAGTCGTTCTACGTCACGACGCCCATTTATTACGTCAATGATGCCCCCCACATCGGCCACGCCTACACCTCAGTCGCCGGGGACGTCATCACCCGCTGGCATCGTCAGCACGGCGAGTCGGTGATCTACCTGACCGGAACTGACGAACACGGCACGAAGGTGGCCTCCAAAGCGGAAGCCAACGACATGGCGCCCCAGGATTGGGTGGACAAGCTGGTGGCCGAGCACTGGAAACCGGTGCTGGAGACGCTGAATGTGGCGAACGACGATTTTATTCGCACCACACAGAAGCGCCACCGCCGAGGTGTGCAGAAGTTTTGGGAAGTTCTCAAGGAACAAGGGTTCGTCTATCAGGCCGACTACAACGGCCCCTACTGTGTGGCCTGCGAGGAGTTCAAGTTGCCGGGGGACTTGCTAGAAGGTGAGGGCGACGAACTCATTTGTAAGGTGCACGGGAAACCAGTGCAACTGCTCAATGAAAAGAACTGGTTCTTCAAGTTGCAGGGCTTCCAAGAACAACTGATTGAGCACTACGAGCGGCACCCGACTGCGATCGCGCCAGCCAGTGCTTACAACGAGGTGTTGTCGTTTATTCGTAGCGGGCTGTCGGATGTGTCAATGAGCCGGGAAAGTGTCGACTGGGGGGTTCGGCTGCCCTGGGATCCCGAGCAGGTTGTTTACGTCTGGTTTGATGCTCTGCTCAACTACATCACGGCGATCGGCTACGGAGACTCCCAGGCCGAAGATGCCTTCGCAGACATCTGGCCGGCTGATATCCACTTAGTCGGTAAGGACATTCTGCGTTTCCATGCAGTGTTCTGGCCGGCCATGCTGATGGCCGCCGGCCTGCCGCTGCCGAAGCAGGTTTTTGCCCATGGCTGGCTCCTGGTCGGCGGAGAGAAGATGAGCAAGACCAAGCTGACCGGTATTGCGCCGAACCAGATTTCTGATCACTTCGGGGTGGATGCATTCCGCTACTACTTCATGGCCGCGATCAATTTCGGGGCGGATGGCTCGTTCTCCTGGGAGGACATGCACGATAGGTATCACGCCGATCTAGCCAACGGCTTAGGAAATCTGGCGTCGCGATCCTTGGCAATGGTGACTAAGTACTTCGATGGCCGCGTGCCGCAGCCCGGTTCCTACACGAACGCAGATCTGGCCTTGCAGGATGAGCTGGTGGAGGCGGTGGCCAACGCCGATGCGGCCATGCTGCGGCTGGACTTCAGCACCGGGATCGCCCGGGTGCGCGGCTACGTTGAATCGGTGAATGGGTACATCACCGAGCAGGAGCCATGGAAACTCGCGAAGGATGAATCCAAGCAGACCCGACTCGCGACAGTGCTGTACTGCGTGATGGAAAGCCTGCGGGCGATTGCGGTCCTGTATGCCGCCGTGATGCCGGAGGCTTGCGAGCGGTTGTGGGCCGACATTGGCGCCAGTGGCAAGCTCTCTGATCAAACCATCGAACAAGTCGATCGCTGGGGACAACTCGAACCGGGTGCCTCGGTTTCCAAGGGGCCGGCACTGTTTCCCCGGATAGACAAGGTGACCTGACATGGCAACGCTGCCGAGTCCACCGCCAGCGCTGCCCAGCCCGGTGATTGACTCCCACGTTCACCTTGATCTGATCGGTGAGTTTGGTGGAGTTGAGGTCGGCCAGGGGCTGGCCCTGGCGGACGCCGTTGCCGTACCGCAAGTGATTCAGGTTGGTATCGACCTACCCAGTTCTCGGCGGGCCGTTGACTTGGCGGCGGACTACGAGGCCGTCCTAGGTGCCGCAGTAGGCGTACACCCCAACGAAGCTCCTGACCGTATCAAATCCGGGGACTTCGCAGCCGACCTCTTGGGTCTCGCGGAGTTGGCGCTCGCCCCGAACGTGGTCGCGATCGGGGAGACCGGGCTAGACCACTTTCGGACCGAGCCAGCCGGACGCCACGACCAGGAAGCGGCGTTCCGGGAACACATTCGGCTGGCGCGAGCCACCAATCGGACATTGATCATTCACGATCGCGATGCGCATTCGCAGGTCTTGGACGTATTGGCGACCGAGGACCTCCCCGACCGTGTGGTCTTTCACTGTTTCAGCGGTGATGTTGCGATGGCGCGGGAAGTGGCTGCGGCCGGCTGGTTCCTTAGCTTCTCAGGGGTGATCACATTCAAGAACGCCCCCGAGTTGCGTGCGGCCGCCCAAGCCGTTCCGCTGACGTCCATCCTGGTGGAAACTGATGCGCCGTTCTTGACTCCTGCACCCAACCGGGGCCGACCAAACGCGTCCTACTTGTTGCCGTACACCGTGGCCGAGGTGGCGCGATGCTGTGAGACCGAACTTGAAGTCATGTGCCGACAGCTTGCCGCGAATACCCGTCGGGCCTTTGGGTTGGCGATAAGCTAGCCCGTGATGCTGCCCGCCAAAGAACCTGCGCTCTTGAGCGGGCGTGACATCCGCGAACTCGCGGAGCGACTCCAGGTAAACCCGCGCAAGGCGCTTGGCCAGAACTTCGTGGTGGATCCCAACACGATCCGTCGCATCGTGCGGGTCGCCGAAGTGACACCGCAGGATCACGTGCTTGAGGTGGGCCCTGGCCTCGGCAGCCTGACCCTGGGTTTGCTGGGTGTGGCGGAGCAAGTGACGGCAGTGGAGATTGACCCGCGCTTGGCCACCGCGCTCACTGACACCGTGAGTCTGCGGGCGCCGCAAGAGGCGGAAAACCTGACAGTGCTGCAGGCCGATGCCACCACGATCACTGCTGACGTGCGCAGCCCTACCTCACTTGTTGCGAACCTCCCCTACAACGTCGGTGTTCCCATTCTGCTGCACTGCCTGCAGGTGTATCCCTCGTTACGACACGGGGCTGTGATGGTGCAGCGTGAGGTTGCTGATCGTCTCGTAGCTGGCCCAGGCGGGGCGGATTATGGCGTCCCGAGCCTGAAGTTGGCTTGGTACGCGCGGGCTCGTCGCGTTGGCAAGGTGCCCCCGTCCGTCTTCTGGCCGATGCCGCGCGTGGACTCGACGTTGGTCGCCTTCACACGCCATGAATCGGTGGGCTCCGACCAGTTGCGGAAGCGGGTTTTCACGCTGGTCAACACCACCTTCGGCCAACGCCGTAAGACTCTGCGTGCTTCGCTGAAGGCGCACTACGAGGACGGGCACCTGACAGCGGCGCTGGCACGCAGCGGCCTAGAACCTAGCCTGCGACCCCAAGAATTGGCCCTGACCGATTTTGTGAGGTTAGCGGAAGCCTTGGCCGAGCCCTCCGAATCCGAACCAGTCTTGCCGGGTTGATCGATCTGCTCGCGTGCGCACTGTGCGGTCTGGGAGCAGGTCCTGGCCGTACGGCCGTGTCGCCAGCCGCCCTAGCGTCTCGTCTTCGACCGGCCCCGGCTTAACCGCCATCCGTAGCGCTGGCACAGTCCCGCTCATTTCAGCACCAGTACCCAGCCGGTCGGCTCTGAGTCATCACCGCGTGTCAGTCACCACAACGTTGCGACCCGCCGCCGCCGGCAAGGTCGTAGCATCAAAGGGTGGCAAACATGGTGCGGGTGCGAGTGCCGGCGAAAGTGAACTTAGCGCTTTCGGTCGGACCGTTGGGTGCTGACGGGTTCCATGAACTGGCTACGGTATTTCAGGCTGTCTCGCTCTACGACGAAGTCGGCCTGACCCAGCGCGGGGATTCGGACGGATTGCGTATTGCCGTTACCGGCACAGAGGCCGCCGGTGTGCCGTTGGACGCGGCGAATCTGGCCTGGCGCGCGGTGGCAAACATCGCGGAGGCGGCGGGTGTCCCCACGAATGTGGATCTTGCGATAGTCAAGGGGATTCCGGTCGCTGGTGGAATGGCCGGTGGCAGCGCCGACGCCGCAGCTGCGTTCCTAGCGGCCAAGACCCTGTGGGACGTCGACGTCGATTTGGCCGCGATGGCGGCCGAACTGGGATCCGATGTCCCCTTTGCGCTGATGGGAGGAATGGCTGTCGGCTCGGGCCGTGGTGATCAACTGGTGCCCGCCATGGCGCGCGGCCACTACGAGTGGGTCTTCGCCGTCGCAACCGAAGGGCTTTCCACACCATCGGTCTACGGCGCTTGTGATCGACTGCGTGTGGACCAAAACGTACCCGCCCCGGCGATCGCAGCCGACTTGATGCTCGCCTTGCGGCAGGGCGACCCTGGAGCCGTGGGCAAACACCTCAGCAACGATTTGCAACCCGCGGCCATCAGCCTTGCACCTCATCTGGCGGAAGTCTTGGCGCTGGGTGAGGACCATGGGGCCCTGGGCAGTTTGGTGAGTGGGAGCGGGCCGACTTGTGCCTTCCTGGTCGCGGGCGAGGAACAAGCCCTGGAGGTGGGAGTGGCGCTGTCATCCTCAGGCTTATGTGGCGCCGTACGCCGGGCCGCAGGCCCCGTCGGGGGTGCTCGTGTCGTGGCGCATGGGTGACTTCGCGTCGCAACGGTGCACGGGCTAGGTGGTGTCTTGGCTCAACGTGGGTTTAGGCTCCATGTTGCTCAACCCATTCCAGGCCAGATTGACAACGTGCGCCACCACTTCCCGCTTCTTGGGTTTGCGGGCGTCGAGCCACCATTGGCCGGTCAGGGCCACCATGCCTACCAACATCTGGGCGTACATCTCGGAGTATTTGGCGTTGAAGCCGCGTGCTTTGAACTCCCGCTCGAGCACGTCGTCAACTTGGGCGGCGACATCCAGGATCAGGCTGGCAAAGTTGCCGGTGTTCACCGAGACCGGCGAATCTCGCACTAGGATTCGGAACCCGTCCGTCTCCTCTTCAATGAAGTCAAACAGCGCCAAGCCGGCTTGCTCCAAGAGCAGCCGGGGCGAGTCCGCTGTGAGGGAGTTGGTGACCTTCGCCAGCAGGGCGTTCATCTCTCGATCAACAATCACCGCATAGATGCCCTCTTTGCCACCGAAGTGTTCGTAGACCACCGGCTTGGAGACCTTGGCCTGCGCCGCGATCTCCTCAACGCTGACGGCTTCGTATC
>JAHZKU010000231.1 GCA_022600255.1 Actinomycetes bacterium
ACCGCAGGCCCGGTAACAGCGATGCGCAAGGTGGTTCCGGGGCTGGCCCCGAGCCGCTTGCCGAGCACAAATCCCAGCCCGCCTACCATTGAGCCAGCCGTGATCCAAGCGGCCGGTGTCCCCCAATCACCGGGCTGATCGATTGCGGTTCGGATGTCCTGCTCGTGAACCCAACAGTCCAGAATCCGCATTCGCAGCACCCGCTCCAGCGGAAACGGCGCACCGAACGGGCCGAGCGTCTCTGCAGCTGGATCCTGGTTGCCTTCGATCAGCTGCTCTTGTCGGCGGCGACGAATCTGGTCGAAGTTGCTGAGCATCTGCTCGCGGGACCAACTCCGCCGCTCGGCCACTCCGCGCTCAGTGAGTCGCTGAAAGTCGCCCTTCACATGGGGCAGCTCGGCCCAATCCGGTTCGTAGGTGCTGACCGGTTCGCCAGCCATCGTCAGCTCCAAGTCGATGATGTGGGCGTAGATGTCACTGACCGCCCAGCCTGCGCACGGGGTGGGGTTCCCCCACTCGACGTCATCTGGTGCAATCTCCCGGAGCCGGATCATCGCCTGATCCAATATTGCGACAAGCGTGGGGATGTCGGCCTCTGATCGGGGGATGATGGCGCCCACGTCGATACTGGCGGGCGGACTCCCGGCTGCTGGCGAATGTTCGGACGATGCGTTGGTCATGCTCGACCTTATCGAGTCGACCCGTAGTCATCTCATAACCCGGCTACTCACCGGGCTGGCAGAAGATTTCTTCTGCCAGCCCTGCTGATCTAAGCGTCGCACCCAGTCCGCTCTGGGAGCAGCCACGCAGCATTGTTGGTGGTTGGGTAGGTGCCCCGGTGTAGGGCAGGCCGGAGTCGGGCTCGTGTGCGGTGAACAGGGCCAGACGCAGTCATTGCTGGGTTCTGCTGGCGGGCCTCGCAAGTGCGGCCGACCCCGACACCGGCACGCACACCGACGCTGTCCATGACTCGGATCCCGGTACCGACGTTTGCACGGACACGGCGCTCAGCCGACTGTTGCGACTCCGGACACAACGCCCTTCATCGACCGAATACCGGGTGGTGGCACGGCTTGGTCTGGCGGCGCTCCACGCGCCGTCGTAACATGTCGAGAGTCGCGGACGCAGGTCTCGCCCCAGGCCGAGGCCGCGCGTGGACCGAGCCAACGAGTGGTCTCGGCGACAAACGGAAGAAGCATCGGCCTCTGGCAAAGATCGCAGGCACCGAGACTGTGACGGGGCAGCGAGCAGGGAATGGGAGGGCGCACATGGCGAACCCAGTCCTTTCCGCTGGCAAGCGCCCAGCGATCGTCCTGCTGGCATTTGTGTTGGCGGGGGCCTTCGTTTTGGCCGGGTTGACGGCTGCGCAGGCCGACGACACCTATGCGGCACAAGGTCAACCCAGTCGCGGTTGGTCGTCTTGTAGCCATTTGGCTCCGTGGAACGGCGTGCAGTACGTCGGCGGCCGGGGAGCCGTCGTGATCAAAACCCGACAGATGAAGTGCCGCAAAGCCGCCAAGAAGCTGCTGCGCTCCAAACTAGACCGCTCCCGAAGCACCGTAAGAATTCGCAACTGGAGGTGTCACCACAGTGGGACCTTCTATGAGGGCTCCTACACCACCTGCAAGCGCTATAAGAAGGGGCGGGTTCAAAAGATCCGCATCCTGGCGGACCGCTAGCCATCCCGCTTCCTGCGTAATCGACCCCGGGCCGTGGTTGCACGCTAGGGGTTACCGCCGCCTCGTTTTGGCTGACTGCAACTGTCGTGCTGAACGTGCCAAACTCGAATGAGCCGGGAAGGAGACCGAGATGGTTACCGTCGCGATGCTGCAGGTAGACACAACCGATACCGTCGCCCCTGACAGTCGGCTTCAGGATGTGCTGCAGGCCTTGGCCGCTCCGCCACCCGGCGTAGACATGGTTGTACTGCCCGAGCTTTGGCTACCGGGCGCCTTCAACGCTGCTAACTTTGCTGACCTCGCTGAACCCGTTGATGGGCCCCTCAGCGTCGCGCTCGGGCAGGCTGCAGCCGCGACCGGAGTCTGGTTGCACGCAGGCTCCATCGTTGAAGTCGACGCCGATGCCCTCTTCAACACCAGTCTGCTCTTCACGCCCGGCGGCGAGCTTGCTGGCCGCTATCGCAAGATTCACCTGTTCGGCTTCGGGTCCGGCGAGTCCGACCTCCTCACGGGCGGTGAACAGGTCGTCGTCGTGGACACCCCGTTGGGCAAGACCGGCCTATCCACTTGCTATGACCTCCGGTTCCCAGAGTTGTACCGGGCCCAACGCGAGCTGGGGGCGGCGGCGTACTTGGTGCCGTCCGGTTGGCCGGCAGCTCGGGTCGGGGCTTGGCGCTCTCTGGCAACAGCGCGCGCCGTGGAGAACCAGGCGGTTTTCGTCGGGGCGAACGCGGTCGGGCGCAGCGGCGACGTGCAGCTGGGCGGCGAATCGGTGGTGGTGTCCCCGGACGGCACGGAACTGGCAGTGGGTCCGTCTGAAACGCCTGGGTGGGTGGTGGCCCAAGTCGATCCTGGGCAGGCCCACGCCGCCCGCGATCAATTCCCCACCTATGCCGATCGGAGAATCCGCTGAGGTGGATGGCCATTGTGGGAGCCGCTGGGCGTAAGTCGCGGTGCCGACCTGAGTCCGTCACACTGTAGGTGTGTAGGAATCCGAGTCTGGGCGGCCGCTGTGGGTAGCTGCTGTGTGGGGCGTGGTCGTGGCCTTCGGCCTGCTTTTGGTGTGGTTCCTGGTCACCGGACTGTTGGGCGCACTAGCGGCCAACAACATTCAGAACCAAGCCGCTGCGGTGTCGCAAGCCCTGCGGGACGGTGACACGGAGGCAGCGGTCAGTGAGATTGAAGCCCTGCGCGGCAGCGCCGCCACCGCAGACGCACGGTTTAACTCGGCGCCCTGGTCGTGGGCGGCCGACTTCCCGGTGGTCGGTCCCTCAGTGGCCTTGGTCGGAGCAATCGCCGAGGGTGCCAATGCCGTTGCTCAGAGCACGGCGGGCAGCGACGAACAGATCTCGGATGCGATTCAGCAGATCCAGGACGACGGCGCCCAAGGGCTAGTCGGGCTGGGGGAGTTGGCGCCGATCGCAGACGAAGCCGCCGCAGCCATTGCGCCCTCCCAGGCGTTGGTTGCTTCGATCCGGCCCGGAGATTTGATCGGCCCGGCCGGGAACTTGCAGAGCCAGTTCTTGGATACCGCGGCCGGGGTGGAGGCCGCCGCAGGTGCCGCCCGGGCACTGCCCGTCATGCTTGGTGCGCAGGGCGAGCGGCGGTGGATGGTGCTGGTGCAAAACACCGCTGAAGCGCGCGGGACCGGTGGCCTGATTGGGG
>JAHZKU010000232.1 GCA_022600255.1 Actinomycetes bacterium
CGACCTCATCGTTCGTCAGTTGTTGTGCGGCGACCTGCAGCGGGTCTTGCCCCTCAGCCACCAAGCCTCGTTTGACACAGTCCGCCACGTTGGTGAGTTTCACTCGAGAGTTACCGATCGGGCTGCCACCAAACTTGTGCAGCTCACCGGCCATCGCCCGGGCATCTTGGTCAACCACGATCGAGTTACCAAGGAGCAACCCTTGATAGCCATCAACGTAGGCGATCAGCTCTACATCCGGGTGCAACTGGGTGTAGCGGGCGATCAATCCACCAACGGCGGTGGAAAGGCAGGGTGCAAGGCCTCCGGCGGTGAGCATGGCAACTTTTCGTACGGTCATTGCCACAGCCTATTGATTCTTGGGCTAACGTGCACGGTCAGCCTCTAGACCCACTTGGCGATCTCAGCCTCGGCCACTACCGTGACCGATCGGCTGCTGTCGGTTGCTGGGTGCCCGGTTGGGTGCGACCTCACTGAGCGGGTACGGTAGAGGCGCATTGGGTGGGCGCACAACCCACTGGTGAGGTGTCCGAGTGGCCGAAGGATCTGGTCTTGAAAACCAGCGTACGTTCGCGCGTACCGTGGGTTCGAATCCCACCCTCACCGCATTTTTCCGAGTGCACAGGTTGGCACAGCAACTAAGCGATCGGATGGCCCCTGAGGTCTACTTGGTTGACTCCCTGCGATGCCACTCGGTTGTCCAACTCTTGGGTCGTTGGTTCGGGCTGGCCCCGTCGGACGCTACCCCTGCGTCAGATGATGTTACTGAATAAGGTTCCCAGGACTCCCTGTTGGACTGCGCTGGCCTGTGGACAGCTTTCGATCTTGTCGCTGCTCTGAGGTAGCGTCGGCTCATTGTCCGGCAGCGAAAGGTGGCACCGAGTGAACACACAGGCAGCCTCGGCACCTCCTGTAGGAGCGGCTGCCGAAACGCTAGCGCAAACCTTGGCGGCGCTGGCTGGTCCTGATCTGTCACCTCGGCCCGGTCAGTTGGAAGCTGTTGCCGCGCTCATCGAGCAACGCCAGCGGGTGCTCGTTGTTCAAGCCACGGGTTGGGGCAAGAGCTTGGTGTACTGGGCGGCGACGCGCGCGTTACGCGCGAATGGAGCCGGTCCAACGATCGTCATCTCCCCACTGCTCGCGTTGATGCGTGACCAGATTCAAGCTGCCGCCGACGTTGGCCTGACTGCAGTGACCGTCAACTCATCCAACCAGGACGACTGGGATGCGATCTTTGCACAGCTACGCGCCGACGAAGTCGACGTGCTGTTGGTGTCACCAGAGCGGCTGGCAAACCCGAAATTCGCCGATCAGGCATTGCCGTTGCTGGCTAATGCCGGCCTGTTGGTGATCGACGAGGCGCACTGCATTAGCGACTGGTCAGACTTTCGAGCGGACTATCAACGGATCGCTCGCCTGCTCCTGAGGCTGGCTCCCAACACGCCAGTCTTGGCAACAACGGCAACAGCAAACCAACGCGTCACCACTGATGTGGCCGCGCAGTTGGGCGACGACACCTTGGTCTTGCGTGGGCCGTTGACCCGCAAGTCGTTGCAGCTTGCGGTGGTCCCCGGCTTGGACGGAATCCAGCGGTACGCCTGGGTGGCTCAAGCGCTGGCTGACCTGTCCGGCAGTGGAATCATCTATTGCCTAACCGTGGCTGCGGCCGAAAGCTTGGCGGAATTCCTGATCGAACAAGGCCACCAGGTGGTGGCTTACACCGGCCAGACCGAGCCAGAGGTGCGTCACCGGATCGAAGACCAGCTGCGGAACAACCAGGTCAAGGCCGTGGTGGCGACAAGCGCTTTGGGAATGGGGTATGACAAGAAGGACCTTGGTTTTGTCCTGAACGTTGGGAGCCCGGCGTCTCCGGTCTCCTACTATCAACAAGTGGGCCGGGCCGGGCGAGCCATCGACCAAGCCTATGGCGTGCTGCTGCCGGCCGGACAGGCCGATGAACGGATCTGGAACTATTTCGCAACGGCGACGATCCCCGATCCAGAGGTTGCGGCGAACATTCAGGCGGCCCTAGCCGATGGCCCGAAGTCGATCGCTGAGTTGGAAGCCATCACGGCCGCACGCCGCGGGCGGCTGGAACTTCTCCTGAAACAAATGCGAGTGGATGAAGCGGTAGACCGGCAAGGGAGCAAATGGGCCAGTACTGGGTCCAGTTGGCAGTATCAGACGGCCAAATACAACGCCTTGATCAAGGTGCGGGCCGCCGAAGCCGATTTGATGCGTCAGTACGCTGCGGGGCACGGGTGCCTCATGTCGATTTTGGTCTCGGCGCTTGACGATCCAGACCCTAAACCGTGCGGGAAGTGCTCGGTGTGTACCGGACAATTGCCCGCGCCCGGACAGGTCCCTGGCCAAGACCACACGGCAGCTGCAGCAGAGTTCCTACGCAGGCGGACAAGGCTCGTAGAACCACGCAAGCTGTGGCCCAAGGGCGTTGCACGCAAAGGGCGGATCACACCACCGCTCGCACAAGGACGAGCCGTCGCATTTGCTGACGACGATGGCTACGCCGATCTCATCGCCGAGGTTGCCAGCCCAGACGCACCCGCAAGTGCCGACATGGGGTCCGCCGTGATTGCCATGCTGCACCGGTGGCGGCCCGCACGACCAGCAGCAATCGTTCCAGTGTCAACGGGGCGCAATCCGAGACGACTGGCCTCGCTAGTGGCCGAGCTCAGCGGCCAACTGAACGTGCCGGCCGCCCATGCCTTCGAGTGGGACGGCGGCCTGGTGCCGGACAGTGTTTCGTCGTCCGCCCACGTGGCCCATGTCGAACAGCATCTTCGGTTCGATCCAACGGTGGCCGACCTATTCTCGGGCCAGCCCGTGCTGATGGTGACTGAGTCCGCGCGTACTCGATGGACTTTGACGGTGGCAGGCGCCCTGCTAACGGAAGCAGGTGCCACATCCGCCGTGCCGCTAGTCATCCACCTACAGCCGTGAGTCCGTGACACCCTGCCGCATCGGCGCAAACCGCCAACCACTGCTGCGGCTCCACGCTGCTACCGGCGACCGACGAAGAACGTCTCGGGCCTCGGCCTTAGCTGGCCCGACCGGCTACTTCGGCTATCTCCGACACGAACGTCGGCACCAGTGGACGCGGCAAGTCGTGGGCCATCCCCGAAAACCCGACAAACTTGGCACCTGGGATCACCTCGGCCAACGCTAGGCCGCCGCTCGGGTTGATCAATGGATCGGCCAAACCGTGCATGACCAGAGTCGGCTTCGCAACCTTTCCGAGTTGCTTTGTGCGGTTCGGCTGCACAACGGCGGCCGTGAGCTGACGCAGCCGTCCCTCGGGGTTGAAGCCGCGATCGAAGCTCAGACTGACCATTCTTCGCAACTCTGCCTGGTCGATGGGATACCCAGGCGAGGAGATCTCGGTGAATACCGCGACCGTGGCAGCAATGGCGGCCGCCCGATCCGGGATGTCGCGCGATTTCATGAGTTGACGAGCCAGGGCTGGTTTGGGCCGCCCAACGCGCTTGGATCCCGTGGACGTCATCATCAACGACATACTCATGACTCGATCCGGGTGGGCTAGGACCACAGTTTGCGCGATGAACCCACCCAAACTGGCCCCAACGACATGAGCTTGGTCGATTCCCAGCGCGTCGAGCAGTCCCACAGCGTCATCAGCCATGTCAGACATTCGGTAGACCGGCTGCTCCCGGCCGAGCGCCACCTTTGCCAACGATGGCGCTGAACCGGTGATCCACGTGGATTCGCCGACATCCCGATTGTCGTATCGCACGACGTGATAGCCCAACCCCGCGAGTGCCTGACACATCGGCTCGGGCCAGGCGATCATCTGAGTACCGAGACCCATGATCAGCAAGATGGTTGGTTGCGCAGGATCACCGAAGGACTGGTAAGCGAGTTCGATGCCATTAGCGGATACACGTTGGGTCTGCGGCAGCATCAACCCATCCTATGGCCCTCATGCCGTTGAATCTCCCGATCAGCCAGCACTCTTGGCCAACCGGAGGCTTAGCCGTTCTTGGCGATCAGTTCGCGATAGTCCACAAACGTGACAGGTCGGTTCACTAGGCGGCCATCAGGCAACGGGACGCCCACGGGCGTCCCGTCGTCACTCACGAATAGCACAGATTGATCTGTGCTATCGGTCAGCGTAATGACAACTTGGCCCAATACCAGCAGTTGCTCCTGACTGGGCAGACTTCCGAACTCTTCGGAAACAACGACAGGAAGCTGCCTAGGATCGGACGGCGCAACTGGTACGCCATCCGCCTCGGCGGTAATCACCAAGGGGACATCGGGCACCACAGAGTTGACCGCCGTGCGCAAACCCGCATCCAACTCCACCTGCGTCGGCCCGGCCTCCAACGCATCGAGTTTTTGCTGCGGCCCCATCGCCTCGTCGGTGCGGCGATCCACCGGCACCAACTCACCCTCTCGTACGAACCACAGCGGGACGAAACGGGTGGCCGTCGACTCGGTAGGAACCGGGGTCGGGGAGCCGATCTCCTGCGTGGCGACCGCAGGCAGTGCGCGCGGGTTGGATTCCACGCTTACGCCACACGCTGTCGCCGCCAGCGCGACGAACACGACGCCGATCCCCCCAGTCAGCAACCGCCGCAACAGGCCTGATTCAGTTCGCATCGATCCCCCTCAAGAGTGTCACGACAAACCGCGCACCACCTTGCGGTGAACGCTCGATAGAGACTTCTCCACCGAGCAGTCGCACCTGTTCCCTCACAATTGCTAGGCCCAGACCCGCACCGTCTTTGCCCCCGGACTCACCTCGGGTGAAGGGTTCAAAGATCTGCGCAGCTAACTCCTGGCTGACTCCTGGACCGGCATCGTCAACCATGAGACGAACCGTCTCTGGCCCACGTTCCACGGTGATCGCGACCACACCGCCTCCGTGCCGCTCGGCGTTCTCGATGAGGTTCGCCACGATCCGTTCAAGTCGGCGCGGATCGGTAGCGATCCGGACATGTTCACCCTGCAGCATCGAGCGACTAAGGCCACGGTTGCTGAGAAGGTCGCCCACGATCAAGGACACGTCGGTGGTCTCATTCTGAACAATCTCATCGCCACCGATGCGTGAAATCTCGAGCAGATCCAAGACCATGGCCGTGAACCGCCGCACTTGACTCACCAGGCCAGAAACCAGCGCCGCTTCCTTCTCTGGCATCCGGTCGCGACGCTCTTCGAGTAACTCAGCTAGCCCTTGGATTCCAGTGAGTGGGGAACGCAATTCGTGCGACACGTTGCCGGAGAAGCGCCGCTCCCGCTCAATCCGATCCTCCACGGCTTCCGCCATTTCGTTAAACGCCTCGGAGATGGCCTGCAAATCTGGGTCTTGGCCCACTTCCACTCGAGTTGCCAAATCACCGGCGGTAATCGAGCGCGCGCCTTCACCCAGTTCCCGCAGCGGTCGCAACAGGCGGTGCCCTGAGTAGCGACCCACCAATCCACCCAGGATCAGCGCCAAGATCGATGCGATGGTCAGCACCCAGCTCAGAATTGTCAGGGTTTGTTCCAAGTCGGCGAAGGAAAACGTCTCCACAAAGAACCCACCGGTGGTGGGAATGGCGACCCCAAGGAAGGTGGATCCTTGCACCGAGAACCGCTGCCAGGCCCCCTCAGTGGCGGCCTCCGCTAAGAGTTCTTGGGGGAGATCACTGGGAGAGACCGTGACGTTGTTGGAGAACCACTCCCCATCCACGTTCAGCAGGGCTTGGGAGTCCGTGGTCGTTGGCACGTCGGCCAATGCCGCCGCGGGATCTTTGCCGTCCTCCAAGGCCGCGTCCACCACACGCGCATCGATCAGCGTGCGATTCAACGCGATGGTTTCCCGCTCCTGCACCAAGTAGATGCGCGCAAAAGTGTAGGTAGCCCCGGAAATGGCCAGGGCAACGACAAGGCTGATCAGCGCGAACCCGGCGGTGACTCGGTCGGTCAGACCGGGGCGGCGTTTAAAAAGGCTGACCATCCGCCTCAGTGTAATGCGATGGCCGCCAGCTACGGCTTGAGGCGGTAGCCGAAGCCCCGAACCGTTACCAAGTGCTCAGGTTCCGCGGCATCGATCTCCAGTTTGGAGCGCAATCGATAGATCAGGTTGTCCACCACGCGGCCATCCCCAGCGTTCCCGTAACCCCAGACGCGGCGCAGCAAATCGTCGCGACTCAAGATCCGCCCCTTGGCCAGAATCAGTTCCTGCAATACCCGAAACTCGGTCCGACTGAGGGTGAGCGGATCGCCGTCCTTGAATGCTTCGGCCGTCTCGGGGCGAATCACGATAGGCCCGCAGGAGATGACGTCTTGTTGCGGTTCGCCGTCCTGAACGGCAATCCTGCGCAACTGCGCCCGGATTCGGGCCCCCAACTCTTTGGGAATGAAGGGCTTCGTCACATAATCGTCGGCCCCAGCCTCTAGGCCAGCGACAACGTCATGGCTGTCGGCTTGCGCCGTAACAACAATGATCGGCACCTGGCTGGTGGCGCGCATGGTGCGCACCACGTCCAATCCGTGGATCCCGGGCAACCGTAGATCTACTAAGGCCACGTCTGGTGTCTCGTCCAAGGAAAGGCTTAAGGCCTGCTCTCCAGTCTCGGCTTCCGTGACCCGATATCCCTCGTCCTCCAAGTAGGTGCGCAGCACAAGGCGGATTTCTGGTTCGTCTTCGACGATCATTACAGTCTTGGTCACAGCCCCATTACACACCCAATTGCGCTCGAATTAGCGATCTTGGCCCGTTGCCACGGGCAAAATCTCTTCGCCGCCACTTCGCGCGACGATCTACTCACTCTCCGGCGCCCAACTGGGCGTCCGTTTCTGCATGAGTGCGGTCATTCCTTCCGCAGCCTCCGGGGATCCGAAATAGCGCGCGGACATCTCAGCGGTGTAGTCGAACGCTGCCGCCCTATCCATTTCCGGCACTCGCCGAATCAGTTCTTTGGTGCCGGCCAGCGCCAACGGTCCACCGAGGGCCAGTGTCTGCACCCAGCTCTCCACCTTGGCATTCAAGGCATCCTCGGCGACCACCGCATTGATCATGCCGGCATCCAGGACTCGTTGGGCGGGAACCCGCTCCCCCAACAGGAACAACTCGTTGGCGTCCGCCCGACCCAGCTTCTGCAAACACACCACCGAGATGACGGCCGGGGCGACCCCCAGCCGGACCTCGCTAAAGGCAAAGCGAACGTGCTCGGCAGCCACTGCTAGGTCGCAGGCTGCCACCAAACCATTGCCCCCGCCGTAAACGTTGCCCTGCACCTTGGCGATCACGGGCTTGTCCGAATCCTGGATCTGCGCTAGCAACTCCGCCATCACAACCGGACCACGTTTGGCGAAACCCTCCGGATCCTGCGCTAGGGCCGCCTTCACATCGGCTCCGGCGCTGAACGTGTCACCCGTGCCGGTCAACACGATCACTCGGACCTGATCCTGCGTTTGGGCCTGTGCCAAGGCCTGCACCAATAGTTCCATGGACTCAGGATCAAGCGCGTTGCGCGCCTTGGGCCGATTCATCCGAATCTCGAGCACCGACCCTGTCAGGGCCGAAACAACCTTTGGCTCCCCTTGGCTCATGCCCGCTTGCCCATCCCTTCCATCACGCTGAGCACGCGCAACATGACTTCATCCGCGCCGCCGCCGATAGAGGTAAGCCGGGTATCGCGCGCGAAGCGGGCGGCCCAGTTCTCCTCGGCGTAACCCATGCCACCGTGGAACTGCACCACATGATCACCCACGGTGCGAGAGAGCTTGCCCGCCTTCAGCTTGGCGATCGTGGCCATTCGTGACACATCTTCCCCGTTGGCGTAGCGCTGGCCCGCCTCCCGGCTGTATTCGATCAACAAATCCGTCTCGGCAATCAGGTCCGCCAAGGTGTAAGCCAAGTACTGATTGGACATCAGCGGCTTTCCGAAGGCCTCGCGCACCTGCAGGTAGTCGATGGTGCGGTGCAGGGCTCGGTCACACCCTGACCCTGTCAGGTAGCACACCGCCAACCGCTCATCCTGGAACTGCTGCATCTGCTGCTGGAAGCCACGACCAACCTCGCCGATCGTGTTGCTGACTGGGACGCGAACATCCTGCAGAATCAGCTCGGCGGTGTCGGAGGCGTGGTTGCCCATCTTGTCGATTAACCGCCCAACGCTGAACCCGGGGGTATCGGTAGGCACGATGATCTGCGACATGCCACCGAATCCACCTTCGTCCGACGTGCGCACCAGCATGCAGATCCAGTCCGCTTGTGAACCGTTGGTGATCCACATTTTGGAGCCGTTGATGACCCAATCGTCACCGTCGCGGACGGCGCGGGTCTTGATTCCGGAGACGTCTGAGCCCGCGTCCGGCTCAGAGACCGCAACGGACGTCACCATATCGCCGGCCATGGCTGGCTTCAGGTACTTCTCCTTGAGCTCGTCAGATCCGTAGCGATACAAGGACGGTGTGGACATCGTGCACTGAACCGAAATCCCCATGACAGCCCCTGCGCAGTCGCTGCGGCCAAGTTCCTCCATCAGGACCATCGTGAACGTGTGGTCGGCCCCTTGCCCACCCCACTTCTCGTCGTACTCCAGACCGAACCCGCCGAATGCAGCGACCTTCTTGAAGAGTTCATGCGCGGGGAAGATCTTGGCCTTCTCCCATTCATCGGCATACGGGTTGATCTCGGTTTCCACGAAGTGGCGCACCACTTTGCGGAACTGTTCATGATCGGAATTGAATTGCATTTCTACCTCCAGATAGAGCGGTTGTTGTTCCTTTTGATTTGGTGGCTGTCGCTGGTTGAGCCAGGCTCACCCGGCTGCGTCGGGGTACTGGTGCAGTGCACCAGCACCGGGGTTGGCCGTATCAGGTGAATCATCGTGACCCCTCTAGCGAAACCGGCGCTGACACCGACTCCGCGGGGGCAGCCGGCTTCGACACATCATGCTGGGTGGCGTTGGAGTTTTCGAATCCGGCTTGCAGGGTTTCGGCGCTCAGGCCTAGCGCGTTCGCCCAAAGTCGGGTCAACGATTCCGCGGCCCCCGGTAGGTCGGCCACGACCCGATTCGTCCAGTTGCGGGCGTATCCCTCCACCATCGCGCACAACGCCAAGGCGGTGTCGTCTGGATCCAGATCGGCTGCGACCAGCCCGGTCGCCTGCATACGGCTGATGTGTTCGGACACCCGCTCTGTGTGTGTGCGGCGCAGGTCCTCCAGAATCACGGCAAACTTTGGGTCGGCGGAACTGGCTTCTTCGATCACACGCATCAGTTCGGCGTTGGCGGTGTAGGCATCTAGATACCGCCGGTTCGCGACCCAGGCCCGTTGGATGGGGTCTGTGCCATCGGGGGTGCGCATCGACTCACGGATCGCGTCCACGATCTGCTGGATCGTGGCGGTGAGGAGTTCGTCCTTCGTCTCGAAGTAGGTGTAGACGGTGCCGTGGCTGACGCCGGCGGCCTGGGCGACATCGCCCATCCGGGTGGCTGCGAAGCCCTTCTCCTCGAAGACTCCACGGGCGGCCGAAACTAAACCGGCCCGGGTGCGTCGGCCCCGGTCGGTGACTGGGGATCGCCCCAGATCAGGCTGGGCGCTCATTCGGATTCATCCCCTAACAGGGTGATCGGGGCCGAAACCAGCCGAGCGCGCAGCAACTCGCCCAAGCCCTTGGCTTGCGGGTCGAGCGAGGTGTTTTCTGCGACGCCGCGACCCAGCAATCCGTGGATCACGATGTTCACCGCTCGCAGATTCGGTAACTCGTAGATGTCCACGACCAGATCCTGCGCATCCGGGAGTAGCGCTTGCACTGCCGTCGACGTTGCCAACAAGTCCCGCAGCCACGCGTAAGTCTGGTCGGCCAGGATCACGCGTTCGGGGTCGGCCGGCAACGGCCAATCCGTCTCCCAAAGCTGGGCCGTCTCCTCAGCAGAGGTAATGACGCGCGTGACCAGCGCATCTGTCAGGCCCCCTGCCAACGCCACCGCCTCGGACTCGGTCGGATCTGGCACCCACACACCAACGTTGGCGTTGCCGCCCTTATCGCCGCTACGGGCCCCGACCAGCTGACCCAACGGCACAACTTGGCTGGGATCGGTGGGGTCGGCATTGTTCGCTGCAGCGCCGGTGGGAGCCAAGTTTCGGTCGTAACTGGCGTGTCCTTGAGCCTGTGGCGAACCCCCCGGCAACTCTGCGACCGACTCACCATCCAGCGTCACCAGAACGGTAATCGCCTCGGCGGCCACCGTGGTGGGCCAATACACCCCGTATGGGCTGCCATTTCCTGGCGGCAGGGTGGGAAACATCCCTGGATACGACGCCAGGGCCGATTCGACGGCCGGGGCGGTGAAAGCCTTGCCAACCGCTTTGGGGTTGGGGTCCTTTACGGTGATCCGTAGATGTGCCTGCCCGGCGGCGCTGCTGCTGGGGTCTGGGCGATCGCCACGCACGAAATCAACGGCTAGTTCCGAGACCGCGAGTGTGCTCTTGGCAGCCAGTGCTGGGGCGGGCGCACCGACATCGTCCAACGTCAGTCCGGCGATCGATTCCAGCGCCCAGGACGCCTTGTCTTCGATATCGAGTCCGGTCAGCACCAGCGTCATGGAGTTGCGGAAGCCGCCCAGATAGTTCATCGAGATCTTGAGCCGATCCGGCGGCGCGATCCCCACAGTTCCCGAGATTCTGACCCGGTCCCGGCCCACCTGCGCCAGCGAGAATGAGGAGAAGTCGGCTGTCACATCGGGGTTGCGGTATTCGGGAGCACCAACTTCATACAGCAGTTGAGCCGTGACTGTGCCCACGCTCACCATGCCCCCGGTGCCGGGGTGTTTGGTGATAACACTGTCACCGTTGCTGGCCACCTCCGCGATGGGGAAGCCGATGTTGTCTCGCTGGGCCAGATCGCCGAAAAAGGCGTAGTTGCCGCCGCACGCTTGCGCCCCGCATTCGATGACGTGCCCAGCAACCAGCGCCCCCGCCAGGGAATCCAGCGTGGCGGAATCTGCGTAGTCCCAGCCGTGCCACCAGGCCGCGGGGCCAATCACCAAGGCGGCGTCTGTGCACCGACCGGTAATCACCACGTCAGCGCCCGCGGCCAGCGCCGCTGTGATGCCACTGCCACCGATGTAGACACTGGCGGTCAGTGGCGTGACACCGGACTCGGCCAGGGCTACCCCGGTGTCCAGATTTTCGAATATCTCCCCCTGCGCCGAGAGTTCCTCAACGCGACCAGTGACATCGTCTCCGGTGACAATCGCAATTTTGGGTGTCAGCCCCGCCTCCTGCGCCTGGGTCCGCAGAGCGTCGGCCAATCCCTGCGGATCGAGGCCGCCAGCGTTGGTGACAATCTTGATGTCGCGTTCCAGGCAGGTCGCCAAGACGTCATTGGCCTGTGTGAGGAAGGTGCGCGCGTAGCCCGAACCCTCGCCATGTTTCATGCGCTGCCGGGCCAGAATCAGCATCGTTAGCTCAGCGAGCCAGTCCCCAGTCAAGACATCGATGGGCCCCCCGTTGACCATTTCCTTGGCGGCGGAGAGCCGGTCGCCAAAGAACCCAGAACAGTTCGCAATGCGGATCGGTCGTCGGGTCGGGTTATTCATTGGATCCTCCCGCATCCGCGAAGCTAACCAAAAGTTGGTGGGCATCAACGGATTGTCCGGGCCCAACCATGACTTCGGACACCGTTCCGGCGGCTTCGGCAGTGATCCGGTGTTCCATTTTCATGGCTTCTAGGACGACCAGCGTGTCGCCCGCCAAAACCTCTTGGCCCGCCGCAACCGCCACGGCCACAACGGTGCCCGGGACCGGCGAAACTGGTCCACCGGCTGCCTCGGCCGCATCATCACCGGCCTCAAAGTCGGCCACGGTGAAGAACGCTGCGCCGTTCGCGCTGGTCACCTGCACTTCTCCCAGTCGACCAACCCGCACCGCGAAGCGGGTAGCTAGACCATCCTGCTCCAAGATCAGAACGCCGCCATCTAGCCCAGCGTGTACGCCGGCCTCTGCTTGGGCGACCCGAACTTGACCCAGGTCTTGGCGCTCACCGGCATACGCCTCCTCGCCTACGGACAAGCTGAACCGCCAAGTCTGGCCCGAAACCCGCTCCAGCAGGACCCACAACGTCTCGTCCCCATTACGAAGACCCACGACCCCGGGGGTGCCAACCACATTACGGAACCGGATTGGGACCGGATCGGCTTGAATCAAGCCATGGAACATCTGCTGGCTCGGTCCGCTGAGGGTCCATTCGGCCAGAGCAGCGGCGACTAATGCCAGCGGGTCTGCGGCCAGTTCAGATCGGACGCGGTCGGCCACTTCTGGGTACCGTTCCAGAAACGCCGTTGTGGTGTCCCCGCTTCGGAATGCCGCGTGGGCCATTGTGGCCAGCAGCATTTCCCGGTTGGTGGCTAGGCCCGCCACTTGCACTTGCCCAAGTGCGTCGTGCATGAGGTTGATTGCCTCGTCCCGCGTGGCCGCCATGGTCACCAGTTTTGCGATTAGGGGATCGTAGTTGCTGGAGACTTCATCCCCGGCTTGATAGCCGGTATCGATCAGAGCCGCCGCTCCGTCGGGCCAGTGCAGATCCGTCAGGGTACCGGCACCGGGCAGGTAGTCATTAGCAGGATCCTCGGCGTATAGCCGACACTCGATGGAGTGGCCGTGGGGCTCGATCAGCGCCTGATCGATCACTAGGCGGCGACCTTGGGCCGCCGCCAACTGCCACGCGACCAGGTCAACTCCGGTGATTCCTTCGGTCACGCGGTGTTCCACTTGCAGTCGGGTGTTCATTTCCAAGAAGAAGAACTCTTGGGCCTCCCCTTCCCCGTAGACCAGGTACTCCACGGTGCCCGCGCCCTCGTACCCGATCTCCTGCGCCAACGAAACCGCCGCAGTGAACATGGCGTTCCGCGTGGCCTGCGTTGCTCCTGGGGAAGGCGCTTCCTCAACCACCTTCTGATGCCGCCGTTGGATGGAACACTCCCGATCAAGCAGGTGGACAGTGTTTCCGTAGCGGTCTCCGAACACCTGCACCTCGACGTGGCGAGCTTCTGGCAGGTAGCGTTCTAGGAACACCGTGCCGTCGCCGAATGCGGCCACGGCCTCGCGTTTGGCGGCCGCCAAGGATTCCTGCAGCCCGTCGGGTGCTGCCACGATCCGCATCCCTTTTCCACCGCCACCGGCCGACGCCTTGACCATGAGCGGGAAACCCACCCCTTCCGCGGCGGCCGCAATCTGCGCCGGGGACAAGGATTCGGCGATCTCCGCCCCTGGCACGAGGGGCACACCAGCAGCCGTGGCCGTTCGTTTGGCCTCGACCTTTAGCGCCATCGCCGTAATCGCCTCCGGACTTGGTCCCACCCAGATCAAGCCTGCGTCCTGCACCTTGCGCGCGAACTCGGGGTTCTCGGCCAAGAAGCCGTAGCCGGGGTGGATTGCGTCCGCACCGGTGCGAAGCGCAGCGGCGATGATCTGGTCGCCCTGCAGGTAAGTTTCAGCGGAGCTGGTGCCAGGCAGGTGTACGGCGAGGTCGGCCGCATTCATGTGGACTGAGTCCCTATCCGGGTCAGAGAACACCCCAATACAGACGATTCCGAGCCGCCGTGCCGTGGCGAAGATCCGAGTGGCGATCTCGCCGCGATTTGCCACCAAGAGTCGCTTGATCGGCTGTTGCACCGGGCCGTCGAACGCGGCCCCGGGTGCCGCGCTGGCCAGACCCAGATCTGGTGTCCGAACCATCTGGTCCTCGTCAATCACGTCGATTCCCATCACATCCGCCAAACGCCGTAGTCGTTTGCTCCTTCTACCGGAGCGCTGTAAACCGCAGAAAGTGCCAGCGATAGGACTGTGCGGGTGTCCCGTGGATCGATGATGCCGTCATCCCAGAGCCGCCCGGTGGCAAACAACGCTGTGGACTCCTCCTCCACCTTGTCGGCGAAAGCATCTCGAATAGGAGCGAAGGCCTCGTCGTCGAACTCGGCTCCCGCGGCCTCAGTCTTCTGCCGCGCCACGATTGTGAGAACACCGGCAAGTTGCTTGGGGCCCATGACGGCAATCCGGTGGTTGGGCCAACTGAACACGAATCGGGGATCGTAGGCGCGCCCACTCATGCCGTAGTTGCCGGCCCCGTAGGACGCCCCCATCATGAGTGTCAGATGAGGAACGGTGGAGTTGGCAACGGCATTGATCAGTTTGGCGCCGTCCTGATGATGCCGCCTTGTTCATACTTGGTACCTACCATGAAGCCGGTGATGTTTTGCGCGAACAAAATCGGAACGTTCATCCGGTTGCACAGCTGGATGAACTGGGCCCCCTTGTGGCTTTCTTCGCTGAACAGGATGCCGTTGTTGCTGATCACCCCGACTGGAAAACCACCGAGATGACCCCAGCCGGTCACCAATGTGGTGCCGTACAGGGGCTTGAACTCCTCAAACTCGCTGCCGTCCAGAATCCGCGCCAACACGTCGCGCGCCTCGAAAGGGATGCGGATGTCTGCGCTGGCGATCCCGAGTAACTCTTCAGCGGAATACCTGGGCGGCACGGGCAACTGGAAGTCACCCGAGCCAGCTTTGCGCCAGTTGATATGCCGCACGATTTGGCGCCCGATACGCAGCGCGTCGAGTTCATCGTCGGCCAGGTAGTCGGCAAGACCACTGACCCGAGCGTGCATCTCAGCGCCACCGAGATCCTCTTCGTTCGCATCCTCGTCGATGGCCATCTTGACCAGTGGCGGCCCACCCAAGTAGACACGCGCCGCCTCCTTCTGGAGCACAACATAATCACTCATACCTGGCACGTAGGCGCCGCCTGCAGTGGAGGAACCAAAGACGAGCGTGATAGTGGGGATCCCAGCCGCTGACAGTTGAGTCAGATTCTTGAACGATGCGCCGCCCGGCACAAAAATGTCGGCCTGCTTGGGTAGGTCTGCTCCGCCGGACTCTGTCAGGTTCACCAGCGGGAGTCGGTTCTGCTTGGCGATCTCCATCGCCCGCAGACCTTTGGACACCGCCGTCGGGCTTTGCGAGCCCCCTTTGACGGTGGGATCGTTGGCGACAATCATGCACTCGGTGCCGCTGATCGTTCCAATTCCACAGACGACACCGGCCCCTAGCGGGTCGTCGGAGCCCCAACCGGCCAGCGGAGAAAGCTCCAGAAAAGGTGCGGCGTCATCTAATAGGTACTCGATGCGCTCTCTTGGCAACAGTTTTCCGCGCTTGCGCAGTCGGGCCACCGAACCAGCCGCCTTGGCTTGGTCGCTCGTCCCACCGCCCCCAACCACCTGGGCCTGGAGACGATCGATCTCGGCCAACGCTTCAGCCATCGCTGCGGCATTGTCCTGAAACACCTGCGAATCGGTGTCGATCGTGCTCTTCAACTTGATCGTCATACGGCCCTCCCCAATAAGTTGACGCTAATGTCAACTTGATAGGGCTGTCAAGTGTGTTACGCGACTCTTTCCGGCGACGTTTGCCATCATTCTGGCTGGGAAAGCCCCACCTGACCACCATTTGTCGGGTGATACCCCCCGCCATCAGGCCAGCCACCGGCTGGGTGAAAGAGGTGGCTGAGCTTATCGAGTGGGGCGCAAGGCCCCCACGCGGGCGCGAAGAGGAGAAGAATGACTACCGAACCCCAACACCCGAACCAAGATCAAGATGCCGCTGGCCCCAAGGCCAAACGCCGGTTCGGGACGAAGACCTACGTTGCGGCCAGCCTTGTTGGTGTGGTCGCCGCCGCTGGGGCGGCGATGGCAGGCACCGTCGCCTACCAAGCGGCCAATACTCCGGCCGTGGTGACGTCAGCCCTCTTCGGAAACAACAACGTCACATTCGAGCAGGAGCCGCAGATCGCCGTGGAAAACGGTCGGATCGAATCGGTCAAGGTCAAGCCGGTGGGCGGCGGTCAGTCCCTAGAGGGATACCTGCAAAGCGACGGCTCCGTTTATCGAATCGACACCACGGACATGGCTTTCGGCACCAAGTACAAGGTCACAACTGTGGCCGCCAACCGAAGCGGTAGTGAGACCGTGGCTCGTGAGTCGTTTCGCGTGTTCCAGCCCAGTTCCACCATCTCAGCCGGGGTGAACGTCACCGATGGCGCCACTTACGGCGTGGGGATGCCCATCACTGTCACCTTCACCGGACCGGTCAGCGATCGCGCAGCCGTAGAGAGCCGCCTCCAGGTGACCACTGACGCCGCCAAGACCGTCGAGGGTCGATGGTCTTGGGACAGCGATACCAGCGTGTCCTACCGACCAAAGAACTACTGGCCCGCAAATACCACGGTCAAGCTAGCGGGTGACACCAAAGGCGTTGCAGTCGGGAACGGCGTCGCGATGGAAACCAACATCAATCGCACGTTCGAGATCGGCGACAAGGTGGTGATGGTGATTGACTCCAACACCCACCAGATGCAGTTCAAGAAAAACGGCAAAACCGTTCGGGAAATGCCGGTGTCATTAGGCCGTCCTGGGTACGAAACGCGCTCTGGAATCAAGGTGTTGATGTCGCAGGAGCAGGACATCGTGTTTGATGCGGCCACAATGGGTGTGGCCGAGGACGATCCTGAGTACTACCGCCTCGACATCGCCTACGCGATGCGGCTCACCTGGTCTGGTGAGTACATCCACTCCGCACCTTGGTCAGTGGGGTCGCAGGGATACAGCAACGTCAGTCACGGCTGCACAAACGTCAGCACCGAAAACGCCATTTGGATCATGGAGAACAGCAACGTGGGTGACATCGTAGACACCCGCAACACCGGGCGAGAGCAAGATCTCGGCAACGGAATCACGGTCTGGAACGAGTCCTGGTCCGAATGGAAGGCCGGCAGCGCGCTATAGGGAGCGGGCGCGGAACGTGGGGCCTTGGGCCTGCAACGCCGTACTTGATCGCATGGGTGGCTGCAGTTAGACCGCTTTGATGCTGTCGTCCCGCTCCACGGAAGTGCAAGTGCAAGTGGAAGCGGCCCCCAAATCGCGCCGCTGGCTCACACAGTCCGCCAGTTGGCCTAGTACTCGGTCCGGACTTACCGCGATAGCCCGAGATTTCGACGGTGAATCCGCCCGGTGCTGTTGCACACATGATTCGTTGGGATCAGGCGACGACGGCGCAACCTCAAGCACGACCTGAGCTTCCTGCTGGGCTGCAGACTCTCGTTAGGACGCAGGGACTGGGGCTTGCTGCAGCGTGAGCGGTTCGGTGATACCGGCCGGCACGAAACAACTCGCTGCTGCAAAGTCACGTGCCTCCCGGCCACCAGTAATGACCCCGCGTCGTCCCACCAGCCAGGCATGCGCCCCCCAAGCCTCGGACTTGTTCGGAGAAAGGCCGATGACAACAACTCCCGGTTGCGCTCTGCGCCGCAACATCAACTGCCCCGCCGTGGCGCGGTCTAGGCAGCGGGGGTCATACGGTAGCCGGGCGGCAGCGGATCGCACGGCCAGTGCTACGGAGCGCTCCATCGGATCCGCACTAGGTAGCAAGCAGCTCGGGTCGGTGCCCGCAGCGAAGGTGTCTTTGGGGGCCTTAGAGGTGCCCAACCAGCGGCTCCAGCTCGGCATGGCGAAGGAGCGGCGCACGGCGGTTGCCATCAGGGTCAAGGACGCTGCCTCGACGACGCGAGCGCGATGTCGCCATTTCGGGTGAACCAACACTGCGCCATTCTACGTGTCGGTAGACCCGATCCGACGCGAATATCGGCAGACTGTCCTACATGGTTCAGGCGGATTGGCGAACAGCTACTCAAATTGCAGGCGACGTGGAAGCCGGACGGCCCGTGCGGGTGGGGCTCCATTCCGCGATTGGCCACGTGCTCGCACAACCCGTGGCGGCCCTGGCGGACCTGCCTGCGTTCCCTTGTGCTGATCAATCCGGTTTCGCAGTACGCGGGTTCGGGCCTTGGACCGTGCGGGGGAACGGGAATCCGCAAGAAGGCGACGCCGCCCCCATCACAGCCGGCGCAGCGATCCCCGAGGGCTGCGATGCCGTGCTACCCAACAGCGAAGCCTTGCTCGAACAGGGCGCCCGCTTCACGCATGTGAGTGTGGGCGACCCACGCACCGGGCAACCGGCTCGGCGCGCCGGCGAGTTACCTCTGGGCTACGGCGTACGGCAACCGCAGGCTTCGGCTGCGAAGGGCGACCTCCTCATCAAGTCAGGCGTCCGCGTCTCGGCTGGCACCGCAGCGTTAGCCGCCGCCGCTGGCGCAGATGACTTGACCGTGATCCCGCCGCCGACGATCGCCCCCGTATTACGCAACGGTGGGCTGTTGTCAGACGGTCCCCCTCGCCGTGGCAAGGATCGCGCGGTGCTGGCCACGCTGGCTCCAGCCTGGGCGATGATGTCGGGGGCCCGCAGCCTGCCGGAGGTGACCGCACCAGAAAAGCCCGCAGCGTTGGCCGATGCCATCGATGCCGCGGGCGGCGATATTGTCCTGGTGACGCCGTCCAGCTCCGCTGAGACGCTCGATACTGCTATGGCTGCTTTAAAGCGGCTAGGTGCCACGATCCTGATTTCCGAAATCGTGTGCCAGCCTGGCGGTCGCACCCTCTACGCCGAGCTGACCGATGGACGCCGGGTACTGTGCCTTCCGCTAGATCCTTCTGCCGCGATGGTTGCACTTGCGACCATTCTCACCCCGGCGCTGCACGCGCTGGCCGGAAGCCCCCATCTCAGTCGGCCTGCCAAAGCCATGCTGCGGCGCGGTGTCACCGGCAATGCTGCGGATCGGGCTATCCCCGTGATTATTGAGAAGGGCGAGTTGGCGGACCTCGCTGACCCGCAGCCTTGGTCTGGTCCAGCTGATCTGGGGCCGTTCTCGGTAGCTGATGGCATTGCGTTCATCGAGCAGGGCCGCGGCGAGGCCCACGAATCCGTATCGATTGTGCCGATCCCAGGCGCCGACACGCGGTGACTCCCTCGCCACCTTTCCCACGCAGGTCCAGTCGGCGGTGCGTCTTCTGCCCTTTTGTGCACTAAGCCAAGCCCAAGAGCGACGCACTCATCTCACGGCAGGGCACTGAGGCCTCCCAACCGGCGACTTACTGCAAAGTGGTGGCCCAGTGCGCCAGACTGCGTCCGCTGCGGCGCAGCGACTCCAAGCGAGCGCCCACCAACAAGAGCCCAACACCAGCGACCGCGAGTGGCACCCAGGCTGGCAGATCCGCGCTCAACTTGGTCAGCACCGGGATCACGATGATCCCGATGGCGATGATGGCGGGCACAATCGCCCCGGCTTGTTTGGCCATCACCCCAAAGATGAGTAGCGCAGCGCCAACCACAAGGACGAACCAACCACGCCAACTCGCGGCACCATCGGGCCAAGTCCAGGCCGACACGGCCGTTGGCACCAGCAGAAGGGTCATTGCTGGCCCGAGCGTCAACATCGACGAGACTTTCATCGGCCGAAGTTTGAGGAACAGTACCGTCGCGGCACCTAGGGCCACGGCGCCCGACCAGGTGTACGCCTCCAGCGGAGCTTGCGGGTACTGACCGTCAATCAGTCGCGCCACCTGCAGCCAGGTCACCCCAACTGCGATCAACGCGGAAAGCCCCGCAGCCAACGGCTTGAACCGCAACAGCACGACCAGCACCCACCAAGCGACCAGGACGATCACGACGCGAACAGTATCTCCCGTTGCAGCACCAGACAACGGAACAGGCAGCGACTCAGCAGTGGTGGCCAAGAGAGCCAGCAAGGCCGGCGCGAGTAGCCAGACCCGGTAACGTGCCTGCTCCGGCGACGAGGTGGTCCGCAACCACAGCCAACCCACCACCGTGACCGCAACCGCGATCGGGATCGTCCAGGCCTCCAACACGGACTGCGCTGAAGTATCAGCTAACCACCCCACGTACCACCACAACCCCAGAA
>JAHZKU010000233.1 GCA_022600255.1 Actinomycetes bacterium
GATCGTGTGACATATCGCTATGAGGTGACCAACCCGGGTTATCCGCCGCTTTCTGAAATCTCCGTGACTGATGACCGATGCAGCCCAGTGCAGTACGAAAAGGGTGACAAGAACGGGGATGGCAAGCTGCAACCCGGCGAGACCTGGATCTATGGCTGTGTCACCAACCTTTCGGCAACCACAACCAATACAGCCACGGTGACGGGTGTTCCGCCACATGGTGGGCCAGTCACCAACATCTCTACTGCAGTGGTCAAGACATTGGACCCAGCCAAGGCTGGCATCGCCGTGACGAAGAAGGCCTCCAGTACCAGCGTCAAGAAGGGCACCGATGTCACCTACACCTACAAGGTGCGGAACACCGGGTCCATTGCACTTGATGATGTGGAACTGACGGACGACAAGTGCGCGAACCCCAAGTACGTCAAGGGAGACGATGATGGAAACGGGCTACTGACCTCCGGCAAGGAAAAGGAAGAGTTCTCGAAGGAGGTCTGGACCTTCACCTGCACACAGGCGATCGCGACCAAGACAGTGAACACCGCCATTGCAACAGCCCAGCCCGAGGCGCAAGGTCACCGAATTGGCGCTCGAATCAGCGACAATGACAACGCTGTGGTGACGGTTTCCGGTGGAGGGGGCGGACATCACCCCTCCAATACGGGAAGCCAGATTCTCACTTGGCTGATCGCCGGTCTGTTCTTGCTGGTCGCAGGAGCAGCATTACGCCGCAGGTGGGTAAGTTGACTGGGCCTTGCGGAATGCCGGACGGCAAAGCGTTCTGATTCTGAGGCTTCAGCTGTCGGGCAATCCAGCCCCTTGCGCGCTTATCCGGTCAGTTAGCAGGCCGAAGATCGGTGCAAACAGGAAGGTGCCACCCGCGTGAATACTGATGATGACACCCGCGATCGTGAGGCTGTGCCCGGTATCGGTGAGATGCAGCGGCGTCGTCACCATGAGGCCCACCACTACAGCGTTGGCACCCGATTTTCTCAGATACAAGCGAAACGGTACGGAACAATTGGACCAAGCCTGGCCACCAGCCCGAAAAACGAAAACTCTGCCGCCATTTCTCAGTCGGGGACAAGGGCGATGGGACGCAGGAAAAGAACCAGTTTCCAGGTGCGGTAGTCTGTCTTGGGCGTGTTTCACGCTTGGCGGGCTGTAGCGCAGCTTGGTAGCGCACTTGACTGGGGGTCAAGGGGTCGCAGGTTCAAATCCTGTCAGCCCGACAGTGACGATACGCCGCCTGACTAGGGGTTTCGCTTAGTTGGGCGGCGTTTCTCGTTTACGATTCAACGGCTTGGTGGCCATTCAGTAGCTTCTTTGCTTCCACAACGATCTTGAATCCCGCCTTAGACCGTTGACCGACTACGGTAGCTGTTCCACGCGCCGGATCCGCCTACCCGCAGGGCGGCCCAGGCGAGCCAGGCTTGCACGGCGTTCGCACTGTGTTCTCCAGACATCGCCGTGATGCGCCAAATCTCATCGGCTCTTTCCCGGGATACCTGGCCGGATTGATAGAGGAAATCGTGCACAACGCCGGCAATGTCTACCCGCGACCACCGCACGAGCGACCTTCCGAACCACGGGATCGAACTGTAGTCGGTCACGAAACCTTCGGGAACAACGATCGTGTCGGCCCCAACACGCACGATCAACTCACGCAGGAGTTTGCGCGTTCCGTCGGCTAGGCGTTCGGTCTGTAGTGATCCGCTGAGTAGTTCGGCCGCTTCGGTCACGCGCTCACCTCCAGTAGTTCCGTTGGCATCAGCCTTGCAGAGGACCGCGTCGGTACAAGTCGCCGCGCCGAACGCTTGCCGGAGAGTCAGCCAGTGACGGCTTGCAGCGCCTCGTCTTGATAGGCATGCACGAAATCAGCGCACCACTGATCCCAGCGGCGGCTGAGCTCAAGTGTGAGGTCGTCAGTGCCCAGCAGGGAGCCATGCTTCAAGACGATGGCCAGTTCCTCGCTCAGCGTTTGTGCTCGCTCTTGGGAGGTGCCGGGGAGGAGGTCGGACACGAGCAGGTCGCTGGGGTAGGAATCCGCCTGTGTCTGGATGTCAAGGAAGATGCGCGTCAGCAACAGGTTGCGCGGCCCCTCCCAAGCGCCGGCCAGTACCACCGTGTCACGATACATCCGCGGTAGTGCGGAGAAGTCTTCCATCAGTCCGTTGGCTCCCAGCACCGACATGGCCACCTCGCTGTAATGAGCGGCATCATCACAAGCGACCATCTTCTGGAGCATGATCATTAGACGCAATCCGAAGGCGGCCTTGGCCGCGGTCTGCGGGGGATAGGGGGTTTCTCCCGGCAGTCCTTTCACCCGCATGATCTCTCGCTGGAGCTTGAATGAGGCTGCGGTCGTGCGCCGAGCGGCGAGACGAACGTCCTGCAGTTGGCGAGCCACCAAACCGAAGTCCTTGATAGTGACCCCGAAAGCGGTTCGCCACTGTGCATACTGCTCGGCTTCGCGGGCCATTCGGATCAACGTCCCGCCAGCACTGATCCCGGTAATGAATCGTGAGTGAGCAAGGACGATCCCGACAATATTTGCCAATCCCCGTTCTAGATCACCTACCGGGTAAGCCTCTGCGCCGTCGTAGGTGATTTCGGCGGTCGGTAGTTCCCGTGTGCCGAGTTTGTGCTTCAGTTTTTCGATGCGGTATCCGTTGCGCTTCTCGCGGTCCTTGTCTCCGGGCAACCAACTCGGGACCACAAAGGCCCCGACTTTGTTACTGTCGGTCGGCTTGGCCGTGATGATTGCGTAGTCAGCGTGGGCAGCGGAACAGAAGAACTTGGTTCCGTAAATTCGGTAGCTGCCGTCCGGTTGCGGGGCGGCTTCAACGAGGTTTGCTGAGACATCCGACCCGCCTTGAATCTCGGATAGAAACTGTGACGCGATTCCGAAATCGCCGTCTCGACCGTGCTTCATATGTTCGTTGATCGCCGCTAGGTTCTCGCCCTCGCCGTAAGCATCAAGGATCATGACTAGGCCGCCAGTACAGCAGTGGGCACAGCCGATACCGGCTTCGCCCAGCTCCGTCAGCAGGAAGATCTTGATGAATGTGGTCCAGGGATCCGCGTCGTCGGCGAACATGGCTTCTGCGTAGATCTCCTTCTCCATCCGCAGTCCCTCGCCGGGACGTTCAATCCGGTCAATCCGGTTCTGATAGGCGTCAAAGTGGCGCATGCGAGGTGCATTCTCGGGCTGGCCCACCACGTCAGCGATTCGGCGCCACTCGTTGGAAATCCGCTTGTCGAAGCGATCCAGATCCTGCTTTGCTGTCTGCGATAACCCAGGTGCGTAGGTGCGGATAACACTGTGCAGGAACTCGTCATCCGCTAGAAACTGATAGCTGTCGCGGGCCTTCCGGTATTCATCGAATGAATACGGATTATTGCGATCAGGAATGCTCATAGGAAATCCTCAGGCTCAGGGAAATACCTTCCCGCGGGTAGGAGTAGGATACGCCCATGTCTGCGACCAAGTAAAGGATTTCGGCGACGATAGCAAACCGCGGCCCAAAAAAATGGCATGGGCGCCGATCGAGTCTGCGGTTGCTACCAATGACTATGGGGAATAGCTTCGCCTCATGGTTCCAACTTCGCCCATCCGTAGGTTCACAGCTCTGGCTATCGTGATGGCCGTGGTTGGGTCCTTCCTTCTGGTCCTCCCGCCAACCCGTGGCTATGCCGCACAGGAGTGGACTGAGCCTCAGGACTTGTCCGCCATTAGCCCGTATCTCAAGAATCCCGCCGTTGCGATCTCGGCGGATGGCCGCAGACAAACAGCCGTGTGGACCACACTCGAGGAGGGAGCCCGCGTGACACAAGCAGTCTCAAGCAGCGACAGCGGATTGTCTTGGAGCGATCCAGTGAATCTCTCGGATTCGAATCCGTCCTTCGAGGCCGAAACTGCTCAAATCGTGAGTTCGGCTGATGGGCTGACTCTCACGGCGATTTGGTCCTACCCGGGGTTTGAAGAGGGGTTTTCAGCCGACTCCAGTCAGTCAGCGACCAGTGCTGACGTGGGTTCTGGGCGGGGTCTTTCAGGCGGTCCCAGTCAGTCAGCGACCAGTGCTGACGTGGGTTCTGAAGTGGCTTTTCCAGCCGGTCCGATCCAGTCAGCGTCCAGTACTGACGGTGGTGCGACCTGGTCGGCTCCGGTCGACATCTCAAGCAGCACTGAATGGAGTCTGGGGCCTCAACTCACTGGTTCGGCTGACGGAAGCAAAGTCACAGCGGTATGGATGGGCTTCGACACCGACACGTTCTTATCTGATGTCTTAGGAGCAGTCAGCGAAGACGGCGGGCTAACCTGGAGTGCCGCAACGCAACTTTCGGCGGGCGGCCCAGACTCGGATTCCTACGCCCCTCACGTCGCTATCTCCGATGATGGCAGCAGGATCACAGCAGTCTGGGATCGTTTCGACGGATCGAACTACATTGTTCAGTCGCGAACCAGCACCGATGGTGGAATGTCCTGGGGCAACCCGGTGGATCACTCCGCTGCCGGCTCCGAGGGTTGGAACGCTCGAGTAACCAGTTCCGCCGATGGCAATCACTTGACGATCGCGTGGAAGTACCTCGATGGTGAGGATTGGATCACTCAGGTCTCCAGCAGCAGTAATGGTGGCACCAGTTGGGGTGCCACCAAGGATCTGTCCGCCACCGGGGGCGACGCTGGGAATCCGCTCATCACCGGTTCGGACAATGGCAATAGAGTGACCGTGCTTTGGAAGCGCGATGACGAATCGAGTGAAGTCGCGCAGACAGCATCAACCACGGACGGTGGGGCAACGTGGGGTGCTCCAGTTGACCTTTCTCAGCCGGGAGGCGACGTTGATGATCCCCAAATCGCGAGCACAGAAGATGGTCGCGGGCTGACCGTTGTTTGGGATCGCAACGACGGGCTAGTTGAGGCGACCAGCAGTACCGATGCCGGCGCTAGTTGGAGTGGACCTGTGGCCGTGTCCAATAGTTCGGGTCGCGGCCCGGTGGTTGCCAGTTCGGCCAACGGCACCGCATTGACCACGGTGTGGCAACACTACGACGGTTCCGAATATGTGGTGCGCGCGGCCTCGCTGGTCGCTCCGGGTGTTGGGATCGCCCCTCAGGCGAAGTCTTTCGGAGAAGTCGCCGTTGGCTCGCAAGCGGGACCAGCAGCGATCACAGTTACCAACGACGGCAATGCGCCGCTGAGCGTATCGGCAGTGA
>JAHZKU010000234.1 GCA_022600255.1 Actinomycetes bacterium
CGGACGCCAGCAACACCAGACAGTTCCTTTTCGTACTGTTGTTCCAGACCCGATCGACCCACCAACGCCGTGGGGCTTCGCCCCGGATCATCGGCAAGTTCTTCCTTGGTGATGCGACCCACATAACCCAACACATGACCCATCGACACCTTGGAGCGTGGGTAAGAGCGTTGGCCATGCTCCACAACCGAGACACCCGGGAATCGCTCTGGAATCTCCACGATGCGATGAACCTGGCGGTAGCGCACGCCCAGCAGTGCGATCACGGGGAAAGCCGGATCCCCCTCGTTGCAGCGTGGTGGCTTCGGTGCATTTTCTGTTCCGCAGGGAATCAACGACTTACGCAGGAACTTCCCACTGACACCGACCTTTGTGGCCACCTTGGCTAGGAGTGCGCCCCTCTCATCATCATCTTCGGGCAATGCATCCCGGTCGATCTGCAGCGACAAAGCGCCTTGATTGCCGGCCAGCGGGTTTCCGGTCCGATCCACAATCAGGCCCCTGGCTGACACCGAGGGCGCAATCCGAGTGGCATTAGATTCGGCGGCTTCGGCCAGGGCATCACCGCGCACAATGGCCAAGTCGTACGTACGCCCGACCAGCGCGATCATCATTGCCGTGAGCAGGACCGCCAACGCGACGATTCGTCGGCGCGATCGGGTTCTCATTGCCGCCACGTCCCCAAACTGGACTTGCTAGGCACCGGCTCTACAGAACTGGGCTGGCGACTCAACCGCTCCTGCACCCGAAGTAGCCAGCGCTGGAGCGGCGGCACGATCAAGACTCCAAGAACCGACGTATAGGCCGCTACCGCCAAGACCAACCAGGCCGCCTCTTCCAAGTCGAAGATTCTGCCCTCCACGAAGGCCGCCATGAGGACACTCGCTGCGCCGGTCAGGACAGTCAGCAGCGCGAGGATGGCGAAGAGTTGCACGGGCAGCATCCCCCTGGGGTCTGAGATGCTCCCGGCAAAGTACCCCACCAATGCGAGCAGAATCGCGGTGACCCCCAGTGTGGTCTGATCTGGCGGTAGAACGTCGGCAAGCAGGCCGGTGACGAAACCCGTGACAGCGCCGTAGTTTCGCGATGTCGCTAGGCCTACCGCCACGACGGCGAGGATGAGCAGGTCCGGACCAATACCGGGAAGATTCAGGCGCGCGATAAACACTGTCTGCAAGATGACCGCGCTGGCCACTAGGAGGGCCACGACAAGGAACAACCGGGGATTGAACTTCATCAGCGATCCCGATCCGTTTCCAAGACAATGCCCACAATGTCCAGCCCAGTTAGGTCGGCCACGGGCGTTATTACGACGTCGCGTTCCAGCGACCCCTGCGGTCCATTGATGGCGGTTACCTCACCGATCGGTAGACCACGGGGGTAGGGGCGTGCGCCAGGAGACCCCAGCGTGTTCACCTGCTGCCCGATCTTCACCTTGGTGAACTGGTCCACTAAGCCGAGACTCAGGCCAGAGCCGGTTCCTTCGACCACAACCGCCGCTCTGCTATCGGCGGTGCGTGACCAGATGCGGTTTTCCGGGTCTGTCATTAGCTGCAGCGTGCTGGTTTGCGGTCCAACCTCCACAATGCGACCAACGAGTCCGCCGTCCGCAACCACTGCGGATTCGACTGCGACACCGTCCAGGCTGCCAGCATCGAGTGTCACGGAGTTGCTGGCGCCGATTCCCGCCGCTGAGGCAACGACGTGGCTGGGGAGGACCTTGATATCCGATTGCGCCGCCCACTTGCGCATCCGCTTGGAGTTGGCATCTGTTGCGGCCGCATCCATGATGGCCGCCTGGCGAGTTTCGAGTTCGTTGTTGCGAGCCTGCAACGCAGCGATCTGGTCGGTCAAGGCCGTGGTGTTCGCCGAACGTTGCGGAAGTCCACGCACGGGGCCGACCGCGGTGTTGGCCCACTCCTGCACGCCGCCGCCGATGCTGTGCCCGGCGCTGCGGATTGCTTGAGTTGGACCGCCGCTCAAATCCAGGAGCACCAATGCCAATCCGATCACGATTAAGGTCGTCAACACCGTCGTGGGGCGCCATTGCCCCCGCCGACGCCGTGGGCGTCGCTCGCCGCGGTTCGCGCCATCAACAACACGAGGCGGATCCTGAGCCTCCGGCTGATCGTCGGGTTCGGGCCATTCACCCAAGACCCGAATCTGCGATTCCACGCGCTTGCGTTGGCTGCGTGCGTTCGTGCCATCCTCGCCGGCTGTCATAGCCGACGCCGAGGTCGTGACAAGAGAATCGAATCCAGACCCGAAAGATCATCCACGCACTGGCCCGCACCAGTCACCACACACCGCAACGGGTCGAACGCAACCCGCGACTTGATGCCAGTCTCTTCCGTGACCACCGTTGGTAGTCCCCGCAAGAGCGCCCCACCACCGCTGAGGACTAGACCGTGCTCAATGATGTCTGCAGAGAACTCCGGCGGGGTCTCGTCCAGCGTGCGACGAACCACGGCCAGCGTCTGACGCAGCGGTTCGGCCAAAGCTTCCCGAATCTCGGCCGCCGCGACCGTGACCGTACACGGCAGCCCAGTCTCCAAGTCTCGGCCACTGATCTCAGCGGTCGGCTCCGTGGTTTGCGGGGCGACGGATCCGAGTTCGATCTTGATCCGTTCGCTGGTGCTCTCCCCCAGAGCCAGGCCATACTCACTACGGAGGTAGTCGGCGACTGCAACGTCGTACTGGTCGCCACCCATCGGGGCCGAGATGCTGTTCACGATGTCCCCACGTGAGATGACGGCAACCTCGGTTGTGCCACCACCGATGTCCACGATCAATTTGGCCTGCGAGTCAAAGATGTCGAGGCCCGCGCCGATCGCGGCCGCCATCGGCTCCTCAAGCAGGAACACCTTGCGGGCCCCAGCGCTGTATCCGGCATCCTCCACAGTGCGTTGTTCAACATTGGTGGTTCCGGACGGGACGCAGATCAGCACTCTTGGCCGGGCCAACGAAGCCCGCGGATTGGCTAGGTTCAGGAAGTACCGCAGCATGCCCTCAGTGGCATCGAAATCGGAGATCAGGCCTGCCGTGAGCGGCCGAACAGTGGTCAAACTACGCGGCGCTCGCCCCAGAATCTCTTTTGCCCCACCGCCTGCGGACACTAAGGAACCTGTGCGCATGTCAACCGAAACGATGCTGGGCTCATCAACCACGACACCCCGGCCGCGGGCATAGACCAACGTATTTGCTGTCCCGAGATCGATGGCGAGATCGCGCCCCACAACTGCTTGGCTGAGTCCCATTGCAATCACCTGTCCGCATCCATTCGGTACGCCATCAGGCTATGCAGCCAAGATCACCGGACGCCTTTTGAGTGGTGGCCTGAGTCACAAATGCGAAGACAAAACGGACGACCGGGACGAGAGGGACCAAACCGGCACAGTGGACGCGTGCGGGGGCCGGGATACGCCGAAGTCAAGGACATGGAATCGGCTGACCGTTGCGGCGTCGGCCGCGGCCTTGTGTGGGCAGTGATTGCTCTGCCCATTGCGTGACGCGACAGGCCGCCCACCATCGATTCGCCAAGCAGCAGCGGGCATCAGTCCGATCTTGCGAACGCCGGTCCGAGACACTTCGCGCTCATTGATTCCCTTAGCCGGAGGTGACTTGTACGCCGATGATCTGGTCGTCCTGTGCCTTAGGAGTGCCGCGGGTATCGGTGTTGTTGGTGAGCACCCAAAGCTCGTCACTGCCAGCCGCTGCCACATCGCGCAGCCGACCAAACTCGTCGGCAAATCGAGAGATGGGTTCGCCTGCCTCGGTGCCGTCGATCGGAACCTGCCACAGCGTTTCGCCGCGCAGCGCGGCTACCCAGATACTGCCGGACATGTAGGCAATCCCGCTAGGTGAAGACGTGGCCGTCGGCGACCAAGAGGCCTTGGGGCTCACGAAATCAGGATCATCGCTCGGACCCTCATGGATGGGCCAACCGTAGTTACTACCGGCCGTGATCAGATTCAGTTCGTCAAAGTCGCTCTCGCCGAACTCGCTGGCCCACAGGTTCTTGTTGTCATCAAAGGCTAGGCCCTGCACGTTGCGGTGCCCCAGAGAATACACCGGCGATCCGGAAAATGGGTTGTCGGCGGGCACAGCACCGTCCAGATCCAGCCGGAGAATCTTGCCGGCCAGGTTGTCCAAGTCCTGAGCTGCATCGGGTGTACCGGCATCTCCGGTGGCGATGTAGAGCAACGAGTCCGGGCCAATCGCTAGGCGACCGCCATCGTGAAACTGCGCTCGGGGGATCCCAGTGATCACGTCTTTCGGAGTCCCCAGATCCTGTCCGGACCAGGCGTACTCCACCACCTTGTTCCCGTCCGCGGCGGTATACATGGCGAACAGCTTCTTGTTGTTCTCGGTCAGTGCTAGGCCCATGAGTCCTCCCTCACCGGCCGTTTCCAGATCGGGGACCTGACCTACTTGTTCGGTGTCACCGCTGTTCACATCAAGTAGGAGTATCCGACCGGAGTCTCGCTCGGAGATCAGCGCTTGCTCGGCGCCGTTCAGGGGGACCACACTCCACGGCGCGGACAGGTTCTGGGCGACAGCACCAGTCACGGTGGGCACGGCCACACCTTGCGCGGCGACACTGGTCGTTGCTTGCGGCGTCTCAGGGGCGGAGGACTCCGTGCTGCAAGCAGACCCCACCAGCAGAACCCCAGCTAAGACGGCCCCGATGCACACGGGAGTCGTGGCCAGGCGGGACTCATTCTTACCAGCGCCGGGCGTCAGGGAG
>JAHZKU010000235.1 GCA_022600255.1 Actinomycetes bacterium
CCGCGGATCGCAGCGAAAGCGCGTTACACGCGGCGGAAGATCAAGGCCCGCTTGACCTCCTGGATGGCCTTGGTCACCTCGATACCGCGGGGGCAGGCCTCAGTGCAGTTGAAGGTGGTCCGGCAGCGCCAAGCACCTTCGGCATCATTCAGAATGTTGAGCCGCTCCGCGGTTCCTTCATCGCGACTGTCAAAAATGAAGCGGTGGGCATTGACGATCGCAGCGGGCCCGAAGTACTGGTCATTGGTCCAAAAGACCGGGCACGATGTGGTGCAGGCCGCGCAGAGAATGCACTTCGTGGTGTCGTCAAAGACCGCCCGTTCCTCGGCAGATTGGATGCGCTCCTTCGTGGGCTGTTCCCCACTGGTAATCAAGAAGGGTTTGATGTTGCGGTAAGCCGCCATGAAGGGCTCCATATCCACAACGAGGTCTTTTTCGACCGTCAATCCAGGAATCGCTTCCACGGTGATGGGCTTACGGTGGTTGAGGTCCTTAACCAGTGTCTTGCAGGCGAGTCGGTTGCGACCGTTGATTTTCATGGCATCTGAACCGCAGATTCCGTGCCCACACGACCGGCGGAACGTCAGCGTGCCATCCTGCTCCCACTTGATCTTGTGCAGCCCGTCCAAGACCCGGTCCGTGGGCAGCGAGCTGACTCGGAATTCCTGCCAGTAGTGGTCCTCACTCACGTTGGGGTCGTACCGGCGAATCTTGTAGGTGACATCGATGCGCGTAATGGCCGGGGTGGGTTCGGGAACGACGTCTTGGCTGGGCGCGTCGATCGTGGGTGTGGACATCAGTACTTACGCTCCATTGGCTGATAGCGAGTCACGACCACAGGTTTGTAGTCTAGACGGACGAACTGCGCTCCGGATGCTTCCTGGTCGGTGTAGGCCATGGTGTGACGCATGAAGTTCACGTCGTCCCGGGTCTGGTAATCCTCTCGGGCATGGCCGCCTCGGGATTCCTTCCGGGCCAGCGCGCTCACCACCGTGACTTCGGCCAGATCCAGCAGAAAACCCAGTTCGACGGTTTCCAGCAGGTCGGTGTTGTAGCGACTGCCTTTGTCTTGGACAGAGACGCCAAGGAACCGGCTGCGCAATTCTTGCACGTCCGAGAGCGCCTGTTTCAGGGTAGTTTCTGTGCGATAGACCTGAGCATTCATGTCCATCGTCTCTTGCAGAGCTTTGCGAATGTCAGCCACCCGTTCGGTGCCTTCACTCTCCAAGAGCCCGGAGAGCATCCCCAGCACGTTGCTGTCAGCAGCCTCGGGCAAGGGCGTCCAGTCGCTGTTGTTGGCGTGATCCGCTGCTGCGATACCGGCTCGTCGCCCAAACACGTTGATGTCAAGCAGCGAGTTTGTCCCTAAACGGTTAGCGCCGTGTACCGACACGCAGGCACATTCCCCAGCGGCGAAGAGGCCGGGCACGATGTCTTCGTTGTTGGACAGCACTCGGGTCTCAATATCGGTAGGAATGCCGCCCATCGCGTAGTGAGCCGTGGGAAACACCGGGACCAATTCCGTGATTGGGTCCACGCCGAGGTAGGTGCGGGCGAACTCGGTGATGTCGGGGAGTTTGGCCTCCACTTGCTCGGCGGGGAGGTGGGTCAAATCCAGATAGACGTAGTCTTTCTCCGGACCGGCGCCGCGCCCCTCACGAACTTCCTGCACCATGGCGCGCGCCACCATGTCCCGGGGGGCGAGGTCCTTGATCGTGGGCGCATAACGCTCCATGAATCGTTCACCCTCGGCATTCCGCAGAATGCCACCTTCGCCACGCGCCCCTTCTGTCAGCAACACACCAAGGCCGGCGAGCCCGGTCGGGTGGAACTGGTAGAACTCCATGTCTTCGAGGGGGAGGCCGCGACGGTACGTGATGGCCATGCCATCACCAGTCAACGTGTGGGCGTTGGAAGTAGTCTTGTAGACCTTGCCGTAGCCACCAGTGGCGAACACAACACTCTTGGCTTGGAACGTGTGGACCTCGCCGGTGGCGAGTTCGTAGGCGACGACGCCGGCGCACGCGCCATCGTTCAGCAGGACATCGAGGACATAAAACTCGTTGAAGAACTCCACCTCTTGCTTGATGCAGTTCTGATAGAGCGTCTGCAGGATCATGTGTCCGGTCCGGTCCGCGGCGTAACACGCGCGCCGGACTGCGGCCTCGCCGTGGTTGCGGGTGTGGCCGCCGAAACGGCGTTGATCGATCGTGCCTTCCGGGGTCCGGTTGAACGGTAGCCCCATCTTCTCCAAATCCAGCACCGCATCAATGGCTTCTTTTGCCATCACCTCGGCGGCGTCCTGATCAACGAGGTAGTCCCCACCTTTGATGGTGTCGAAGGTGTGCCACTCCCAGTTGTCTTCCTCCACGTTCGCTAGCGCGGCACACATGCCGCCCTGAGCGGCCCCAGTGTGCGATCGGGTGGGGTACAGCTTGGTCAGGACGGCCGTGCGCGTGTCCTTGCTTGATTCCAAGGCGGCCCGCATTCCGGCGCCGCCAGCGCCAACGATGACGACGTCATACTGATGTGTTTGCATCATGAACCCCTATGCCAGGTTTGGATCGAAGGTGAAGATGACCAGTGTCCCCAAAATGATCGTGAAAGCGGATGCGGTGTAGAGCAATCCTTTGAGCCAGAACCGAGTCCGACCCTTGGTGGCGTAGTCGCCGATGATGACACGCAGTCCGTTGGTGCCATGCAGCATGGCTAGCCAGAGCATGGTCAAGTCCCAGACTTGCCAGAACGGGCTGGTCCAGCGACCGGCGACAAACGCGAAGTTGATGCGGTGTACCCCACCGTCAAGGATGTTCATGATGAACAGGTGTCCCAGTACCAAAACGATCAGGAAGATCGCCGAGGCGCGCATGAAGACCCAGGAGATCATCTCCCAGTTGGTGCCACGCGAGGCGGATGCTCCGGGGGCCGCGAGGTCCGGTGGTGTTCCAACACTCATGAGGCAGCTCCAAACAGGCTCTCGACCGTGTGTTTCAGCATGAAGTAGGTACCAGGAATCATGACAACCAGCCAGATCGCCATGACGGTCCACAGCATCTGTCGCTGGTAGCGGGGCCCCTTGGACCAGAAGTCGACCAAGATGATCCGGATGCCGTTGAGCGCGTGGAATAGCACCGCCGCCACAAGGCCAACCTCGAGCAAGTTCACGATGGGTGTCTTGTAGCTCGCGATCACCAAGTCGTAGGCGTTGGGCGACACCCGCACCAAGGCGGTATCGAGGACATGGACGAGCAGGAAGAAGAACACCGCGACACCTGTGATGCGATGTGCGACCCAGGACCACATGCCTGGACCGCCGCGATACAGGGTTCCGGTTCGGGTAGCTGTACCTGTGGTCGTTGCCACTTGCCCTCCGCGGGTGTTGGTTGAGCGACTCGGTGCGCTGCGGCTAGGCGAGTCCGAAGGTGCTGCTAGTGGGAGTAGCAGTCCACCCTGAGAAGCCGAAGCGTCACAATTAGTCTATGACTAAAGGTAATCCTACCGTTACCCCGGCTTGAGATATGCGAGGGCACGTTTGTGATGTTGGTTTTCGTCCGGCCTACGTCTGATGCGACCCCGCTAGCGAGCACCGGCATCACTCTCTAGTGGCCCCCGATGGGGACCTGATCCGCAGTTAGATGTGACTTAGGGGATAGCCGGCGTGTCAGGCGGCGACCGAGGCGGTGTGTGGGAACCTCTACGGCGACGTGGATCACCCACGCCACGGCAGTAGCGGTGGCAAAGCCAGCCATCGTCGCTAGGATCGGCGTCCAGCCGATGTGGATGAGCACCAGAATCACCGAGACACTTACCGCCAAGTGAGAGACATACAAGGAGTAGCTGATGTTGGCGAAGAAGCCGCC
>JAHZKU010000236.1 GCA_022600255.1 Actinomycetes bacterium
GATGTCAAGCTCGCTGGTGCCAGACAGCTGCACCTGACCCATCTCATCGACCATCGACAGCACGGCGTAACGCCAGTCAGCTGCTTCCGCTTCGGTGTACCCGTGGGTCATCACAACGTCGATGGACTGATAGTCGCAACCCCACCAGCGATACGACGACTTACGGACAGCCGCTGGGCGGCCAGTACCCGGCGCACCGCCAGGCGTCACCGACAGGGAAGCCAAACTCAGCGACACACCCTTTTCGCTGACGCTGGTCAACGTCACCAGCTTGCGAGTGGGGAGCACCAAAATCCTGCTACCCGGCCCATCCAGCGTGATCGCCTCATCAGCGACGACCGGAGTCACGGCCCACCCGCAGTACCGGCGGGCCGTGACGAGCGCAGATTCAAGCATCCGCGCTACTTCCGGATCATCCCTGTTCAGCCGCCCGTTGGTGAAGTCCTCAACATCAACAACACTCAACTCGGCCACATGCGCTCCTACGCTGGCGAGTGCACCGTCGAAGACGGCTTGAATGCACCCTTCGGCTTGCTCGCGGTCAGCGGCAACTCTGGCTCCGGTTCCGGCTCCACCAACTCCGGCTCCGACTCAGGCTTCGGCTTCGGCGCAGCTTTCGCCTTACCCGCCTTCGCCGTAGCAGCCTTAACCTCGGCGCTGTTAAGCGACCCGGCTACCAGAACTTTGCCGTCCTTGATGACGACCCGCATCAGGAGGCCACCAGGGGAACGATCGCCGCGTCCTCGGTGATGAGGGTCGAGAAGTAGCCCGCGTAAGCGACCTGCAACCCGAACACCGACGGCTCGATGACCTGCAAGGTGCCCACCCGCTGCTCGAAGCACTCGATCGCCGAGCTTGAGAACAGGAAGGCTTCGCCAGCGACCAGACCTGCGGACATGACCACCGGGATTCCGGAGATCGTGCCCATCTGACCCTGAGCGAAACGCCCCGCCTCAAAGCCGGGCGACTGCGCGTCCCGTGCGTTCACCGGAGCGAACAGCGGACCGAAGGTGCCCAGCACGTCGGGGGCGATGGCGATCATCAACCGGCCCATACCCTTGACGGCGTTGTACGCCTGACCGGCAGCCTCCCACACAGCGGAAGCGACGGTATCGCCGGTCGGCGATGCACCGTAACCCACCGCGGGAGTGGCGACGCCCGCCAGGGCGCCAGCGACCAGGGACTCAGTCTCGATCGAATACTGCTGACCGAGACCGTTGACCACCAGGTCGAGAGCGGACGGAGACGAGAAGTCAATCGCCTGCCGCGACACGTTGACGTATCCGCCGAGGGTCTTGGCGTTGACGGTCTTGCGCTCGATCGCCATCTTTTGGCTGACCAGTTCCGACTTCTCGTCGGCAGGTCCACCAGCGGAACCCTGCACGGCGACGGACGGACGCTGGGTGACGATCGGACGGTAGAACGTCGCGTTGTTCAGCGGCATCGTTCCGATCGAGGACACCAGCGGACGTGCCGCGTCGATGAAGTCGATAACCGGGCCGACGATGGGATCGGGGATCACGCCGAGCGAGTCTCCGGTCCGCTGGTGGTCCGCTGCGCGGCCGTACACCTCAAGGCGGTCAGTCGCCTCGCGGCTGCCCTGGGCGCTGTTCCACATGTCGAGCATGTATGCGCCGGCCGAGCGGTACTCGATCGAACCGACGTCGGGCTTGCCCTTCATGACGGCGATGGCCTGATCGACGGCGCGACCCTTGCTGCGGGTCTCGTAGGCGATCCGGTTGACCTCTTGGGCCTGATCCAGTTCGGCCTGAATCTTCTCCATGCGCCCGCGGGCTTCGACGATCATCTCGCCTTCCTCGTCGTTGAGGTCCCGGCTGGCTGCGTTAGCCCGCTGGTAGATACCCCTGACGAGGGATTCCTTCTGCTCCAATTCCCGATCGAGCCGCTGGATGTACTCGTCGCCAGCGGTGACATTGCTTCCCACCATGATCTCCTTCAAGAGAATTTTTGTTTGATTGGCAACGGTCCTCTTGACCAACGAGTCCGAATACGGACAGCCCTCCCGGCCAGCGCTCACCTATGTGATGCCAGCAGAATAACACCAATGGGGTGTTGCGAAACGCAACACTCAGCGACGAACACGCTCCGAAGCCCAACGTAAAATGGGATCATTCAAGAACTCGTCCATCCGCGGGGTCCTTGAACCCATCGGCTGGTTCGCATCCTCGCTACGCATCGCCAGAACCTTCGCCCCCTCATAGGCGGGCTGCCCAACAAATGCCAGATGATCCAAGAACGCCCTATTGACCCGACGGGTCTTGGTGTACTGATCCAATTCCTGATCGAACTTCGGATTTTTGATCATGAATCCGATGCTGGGAAACAGGGCTTCGTCGCTGGCGAGTTCCAAGGTTTCGTCACCGTCGGCAGTGCGGCTGATCTTCACCTCGCTGATCAGACCGGCATCCCGGTAGGGGTCCGACGAAAGCACCCGACCGACCAGCTTCGCACCGGCGTGATCTGGCGCGGGGATGCTCAGGGAGGTTGTCGCAGGAATCTTGCGGGTCTGACTTTCGATGCCCTTGAAGGCGCTGCGCGAGAACACCTCGGTCCACATTTCATGGCGGAAAGGAACCGACGTTGGAGATTCGTACGGAACGGCCAGTACCGTGATGATCCGCTGCGCGAAATCGACGTTGTCGATGTGGACGTTTTCTGAGCGGGTTTCAATTCCCGAGTTCATCGCGATGCCCTCACTCACTTCTTCGTCCTTCGACATTTTGACGGCCACCTTCCGCGCGACTACAACTCAATGGTCAGGCTACCGCAGCAGCGCATGTTTGATGTGCATGTTATGCACTTCTGTGTTCATTCGGCCCTAATTCCAGTGGTACACGATGTCATTCCACGGGTCATTCCCCCCGACCTTCCACGCCCGACGCTCAGCCCGCTGATACCTGCACACCAAGCTCGGCTCATCGCAGTGATCCACCAACGAACCGTTGCTGTAGGCCACGGCATGGCCGTTGCCGCGTGCCCAGCGAGACAAATCCCCGTCCACCGCCGCGCCCCTGCCAACAGCCCCAAGCATTGAAGGCACCAATTCGCGCCGAACGGCCAGGGCAACAGCGTGCAGGACACGCCCCTGCGTGACGATCCAGTGCGCCCCGATGGCGTCGGCTTTCCCCAACGCAACCTTCGTTCGGGGATCATTGATGTACCCGGCACCCAGGTACAGCGACACAACCGGCGCGGGAGCAACGCTCAAGGCTGAATCCAGCTGTTCGCGGAACCCGTCAACCGGAACAGCATCGTCTTCCAACACAACGAGATAGGCATCTTCTGAACCGGCAAGCCCAACCAGGGCGCGCCACGCCGCAAGGTGATTACCGGAGCAGCCAAGGTTCCCGTCATCGACACTGAGGTGGTCGGCACCAACCTTGTCGACCAGCTTCAAGCCCATATCGCCGCGGCGCTCGTCGGCGACAACAGCGATCTTCACTGCGACCTTCCGGATGAAACAAGTTCCCTGATCTGCTCCGGCGTCGTGGCCTGCTGATACTGCAACAAACGCATCCGATTACGAGTAGTTGCCCTACGGTCATCAATTTTCAGATGCGGACCCACGCCACCCGGCAGGTGATACAGGTGGTATCCCGACCCTTCCACCCAGCGAGTCGGGCCGGCCGAAACGTCGAACGCGATCTTCATGATGTCGTCGTCGTATCCCCAGCCCTCGGTGACCTCATCCCACCCGCCAACCTCATCCAAGGTGCGCCGCGACATGACGTTCACCGCGCCGATGCTGCCGCGGTGGCCTTTCACCGGATGGGCCAAGGCGTCCTCCGGGTATATCTCAAACGACCGAACCCGATCGGAATCTTCCCTCCCGATCGCCATGAACCAGGAGAACGGAACGACCATCCCCAACGATTCGGCGGCCATCCCCACAGCCCGGTCAACCTGATCGAAGTCAACAACCAGATCAGATTCGGCGAAGATGAACATGTCGGCGTCGCTGGCTGAACTGAACGCCCGGTTGTAGGCGGCACCACGATTGAAAGGCGCATCCCCGTCACGGCCGTCGCTGACCACCTGAACGTCGCAGCCGTACCCAGTCCAGTAGTCGGCAACGTATTTCAGATTGGCTACCCGCAGCGGGTCGAGACCACGATCGCGGAACGGAATCGAAACTACAGTTTTCATGGCCCTACCCGACGAGGGTGTTGCGCTTTGCAACGCCCTGAAGGTACTCCCAAGCTATCTCGTCGTAGTCCTGCCGCCATTCGAACTCCTGATGTTCGGTCAGATTTTGCGGCCCGAAACCCAGATGCGCTGCGGTGAACCCGCGCAGCACCATCCGGTCGACCTCGTTGACTGCACCTTCGTCGCCCACCCGGGTTCCCGGCCTGATGTCGCGGCCAGCAACACAAGGCGGGGATTTGCGACCCATCTTTTCGTTCACCCGCCGCAACATGTCCCAGCCCATGCCGACGAAGTTAATCGACAGCCAGGTGTCCACCTCGGCGAGACTGGTGGGACGGCTCACCAGATCGCGCCATTCCTCAAACATGAAACGATGTGCCAACTGCGCGTACTCGTTGCTCTGATGAACATCCAGCAGCGGGACGCCCAGCTGGGAAAACCCTTCGTGCAACTTCGGCATGAACTGTGTACACGCCCCGTTGTTGACCACTTCGGCGCTGAGCACTTTATCCGGATTGTCTTCGATGGCATCGACGAAATCGCCGAACTTTTCGGACTGGACGAACACCACGTCGTCATCCATCTTCACGAACAGCGCATCACGGAACCGTGGATGGGTGTAGTGATGCCACACCTTCGACATCCGGCGGGCCGAACCTGGCCCGCTCCACAGGTTGAACACCTCGATCCGGTCACCCTCGACCGACTTGATGTACTCGGAATCGACATGAAGACGAGCCAGATTCCACAGGTGGAAAGTCACCCGCGGATTGTCGTCCAGTATCTTCCTGATGATCGGCAAGTTGATCCGAAGGTTGCCTTCTCTGCCTGCGAACATGTAAAACACGACCGGCCTATCCGACACGGCTAATCCATCCCGCCGGTAATCCTCGACGCGGCCGGCTCATCGCTCAGACGCTCCATCGCACGCGCCTCATCCGGCGTCATCACGCCGCATTCGATCAAAGTCTTGTAGGAGTTAGCACGATCAACCAGGCTGGGCCGGGTGTAATCGTCACGATTCAACTCCAAGGTCTGCGGACCAGGCAGCACCCACCCACTCAGCGCGGCCATGACAGCGTTGGCCTTCGGCCTCAAGCTTGAACGGTCATGGAACCCGAACAGCTGCTCGATGTTGGAGTAGGTGAGCGAGCCAGTCGCGCCGGGGAGCCCGACGAGGAACGGCGGAACGCCAAGCAGGATCGCCATCCGTGCCTCCGCGAACTGCGTCATCTCCAACAAGCTGATCTCACTGGCATTCATCGTCTTCGCCTGATGCAACGTCGCACCATTGGAGATCAGCGCGGGATGCCCGGCATAGCGAGTGCGCGACTCGATCCACCGATCCATCATGTCCGTCGCCTCGGACTGGCTGATCTTGCGGTCGATACCCAGCCAGTACAGGGGAACGCCACCCGTTTCGGCCAAGCTCTGCGTGTACCGCTGCAGCAGACCGATGGTGACCTGACGGTCGGCAGCGGACTCCAACGGGCCGTGGCCGCGAGGGTCATCGACAGTGGTCTGATACCGGATGTGCAGGATTTCCTTGGTGACATCCAGAGACCCCAGCCGGTACTCGCGCATCCCGCCATTGAGTTCTACCTCGACCAGCCAAGGAGGAATGACGCGGAACCGAATGGGATACCCGTCGGAGTCATGCGCCATCGGCAACACGAACGCCTCGCCAAGGTGGTAATCCCAGAACAGTTGCTTGGCGAACTCCTGCCAGCTGGCGTACACCGTCGGGTCGGGATTGCCCATCCACGGCAACGACTTGATGATAGAGCCGTTGCGGAGCCGGTAGACCGGCATGGAACTCAGCACAGACGAGTTCAGATCAATGCACGCCCAAGCAACGTCAACCAGACTTTTCACCTGATGACCTACGTCCCAGTTCGGCGTCGACCAGGAAGAAGGGTAACCAGACCACGGAGAAGGCTGGGGCCACGGAAGGGCGCGCGTCTCAGCAAAGTCGGTAAGCCCACTGATGTCCACCATGTCTGGATCGCCGGGGTTGTACGGATCGCCGGGATTGCCGTTAGGCGTCACCCCGTCGGCGGTTTCACCCTTGAGCCACGTCCAAAAGCTCAATCCAACTCACCTCCTACGATTGCGCTTATTCTAGGGTGTTGCGATCTGCAACACCGTCATAACAGCACCGGCATCGGCGCGGCAGCCATTCCATAGCGGTACAGCGCACACGCACACGCCACCGCAGGCGACACATCAACGCTGTAACTGCGACGATCAAACACCTCAGATTCCCCCGACACAATGAACCGCGTCCTGGTCATTGCCATCGCCGTGTTCAGTTCCTCCTGGTCAAGATGACAGATCGTTGAGTTCTTGATCGCCTCCTGCATCGTGGAATAGGAAGCGGCCATATCAGTCTGAGAAAGACGCTTGTACTCAACATTGGCCTCCACCAATGCAGGCTCAAGCGAACGAGCAGCCCCATTGGTAATCGACACCTCCATGATGGTCCGGCTGTCCATCAA
>JAHZKU010000237.1 GCA_022600255.1 Actinomycetes bacterium
CTCGATGAGGACATTCTGTTCGACGGGAGCTTCACCGAGGGTGTCCCCGTGCGGCCGGCTCTGAACGCTGGCGCCAAGTCGATCATCTGTCTCGACGTGGGCTCGTCCCAGATCGCGGAAGCCGAGCTGAGCAACCTGCGTTGGTGGCAGGTTGGCGCCATCGCCTACAACCATCTGTTGCGTGGTCAACTCGGGCCCGACTTGGTGTACGCAGGCGACCGGGTTCCGATTCTGACAATCACCACCAGCGCCGGCAATCTCTTTGACTTTTCGCAGCCCAATGCCCTGATCGCTGCCGGGCGGACCGCTGCCAAGGCGACCCTCGCCGCAGTGCGCCGAACTCCGGAAGCAGGGCTCTATGGCATCCCCGATGGGTTCGAAACCTACCAACCCTTCGACCCCCTCCTGCGCGCCACCGTACCCAAGCAAGCACCAGCCGCCGACGCACCGCCCGACTAATCGCGCGCCGCACGCGAACACCCGATTCCGTCTGTCGTGCGCGGGATATTTGTAGGACAACCGGCCAGCACGTGGGACCGAAATCCTGCCTGCTGCTGTGGCTCTGCACAGCGACGGGCGGTTTCGTCTTTCGACATGGCATCTGACAAAATAGCCGGAAGTCCGTTTCACCTATTGATCCGGCAACGTACATGGAGGAAAAGCATGCAGGAGATAAGGGACGCGATTCTGGCCGGGGATACCTCCGCCGAGGACTTCGCCAATCTGGCACTTCCGGAGTCCTATCGGGCCGCCACCCTGCACAAGGACGAGCAGGAGATGTTTGCTGGGCTGGAATCCAGTGAAAAGGACCCGCGCAAGTCGCTGCATGTTGAGGAAGTTCCCCTACCTGAGCTCGGGCCAGGCGAGGCGTATGTCGCCGTGATGGCCAGCGCAATCAACTACAACACCGTCTGGTCCGCGATTTACGAGCCGGTATCAACATTCGGATTCCTGGAGCGTTACGGCAAGCTAAGCCCACTGACCGCCAAGCATGACTTGCCCTATCACGTGTTGGGATCAGACCTCGCCGGTGTTGTTCTGGCTACCGGCCCCGGCGTACATCTGTGGAAAGCCGGCGACGAGGTCGTGGCGCACTGTCTCAGCGTCGAGCTTGAGGATTCCGCCGGGCACAACGACACCATGATGGATCCTGAACAGCGTATCTGGGGCTTTGAGACCAACTTCGGAGGACTAGCTGATATCGCGCTGGTCAAGAGCAACCAGTTGATGCCCAAGGCCGACCACCTGACTTGGGAGGAAGCCGCCTCACCTGGCCTGGTGAACTCCACGGCCTATCGCCAACTGGTATCCAGCAACGGGGCGGGCATGAAGCAGGGCGACACCGTCCTGATTTGGGGCGCCTCGGGCGGCTTGGGCTCCTACGCCACGCAGTATGCCCTGAACGGTGGTGCGATCCCAGTCTGTGTTGTCTCTAGCGAGGAGAAGGCTCAGATCTGCCGTGACATGGGCGCTGAGCTGATCATCGACAGGCGGGCCGAGGGCTACAAGTTCTGGAAAGACGCCGAAACACAGGACCCTCGAGAATGGCGACGGTTCGGCAAGAAGATCCGGGAGCTGACCGGCGGCGAGGACATCGACATCGTGTTCGAACATCCCGGCCGCGAAACGTTCGGTGCGTCGGTCTTCGTGACCCGCAAGGGCGGCAAGATCGTCACCTGCGCCTCAACGTCGGGCTACATGCACGAGTACGACAACCGTTACCTATGGATGAACCTCAAGCGCATCATCGGGTCCCACTTCGCCAACTACCGTGAGTCTTATGAGGCCAATCGCCTCATTAACAAGGGCATGATTCACCCGACGTTGTCCCAGGTCTTTCCGCTAGAAGACGTCGGTGAAGCCGCCTACCATGTGCATCGGAATCTACATCAGGGCAAGGTCGGCGTGTTGGCGCTATCCCCCGAGGAGGGCCTCGGGGTTCGGGATACCGACAAGCGTGACAAATACATCGACCAGATCAACGCCTTCCGCGGCGTCTGATCTGCCACGGCCGTCATGACGCCGGAAACCACCGCGACGCCGTCGGCCGATCCGGTCGGCAGCTTAGCCTGGTTGCGGAGCACAGGTGGCTTACTGACCGCATCTGAACGACGCGCGCTCACCCGCGCCATCCTGGCCGCGCAGGGCGGCAACCTAGTGGGTCGGTTGAAACTACTGCTGGGTCGCAGGCCGAGCGCCGGTCCACCAGAACTCATCGACCCGCCCGACACGGCGATGACGCGGGCTGCCGAAGAATTGTGCTGGGAGCAACCGGCCCCGATCGCCGCCCATAGCGCCCGGACTTGGCTATTCGGGGCAGCGCTGGCGCAGTATGACTCAGCGGACTTGGACGAAGAGCTGTTCTATGTAGCCAGCCTCTTGCACGACGTCGGCCTACCCGAGTCGGTCCCGGGGCAGGACTTCACGCTCCGTTCCGTGGCAGCGGCCGCTGAGGTGGTCACGACTTCGGGTGGCACCCCAACTCAAACGGATGCGGTCAGCGAGGCGATTGCGCGACACACCACGCCTGGCGTGACGTCGACGAGTGATGGCGAACTCGCGACCTATCTGCAAGCTGGCGCACTCCTAGATCTAGCCGGGGTGCGCAGTTGGGACCTCTCTGAACGCTTCTTGGCCGGGGTGATGCGCGAGTACGACCGGCGCGGCTTTGAGTCTGAGATTCTGGCCGCCATCGCGGCTGAAGCAACTGCTGTCCCCGAGGGTCGGTTCGCGCTCTTGGCCCGCTGGGGACTCCCCCTAGCCATCAAGACAGCGCCATTTCCGAGATAATCGACATATGACAGCCAACCCGCCCCAGATGTCGGATACCCCGATGCATGCTCGGCGGTTTCGGCTATCCCCTCCGACGCAAGCCCAGCGCAATGCCGCCCTGAGCGAAGCCGCGCAAGAACAACTTCCGTACGCAGCCGTCGGCCTAACCCGCACGCAGGGTTGCCCTCCGGGGTATCGCCGCACCCAGGGCCGCGGTCAATTGCACACCCAAGATTTTGCCGCGGCCAAGCGGTTACTGCGTCACTGGCGCGGATTCCCGCACTGGGTACAGGTACAGGCACAGGGTGCGCTCCACTCCGAACAGAACGTCGTGGTGATCGGTCACATCTACGGTTTGTGGGTCACCAACATGTGCCGGGTGACGTACGTGATCGACGAGCCCGACGCTTACGGTTTTGGCTACGGCGCACTATCTGCGCACGTAGAGAAGGGTGAGGAGCGGTTCCTTCTCCGTCGAACCCCCACCGGCCAGGTGGAATACGAGATATACAGCTTCAGCCGTGCCAATCACTGGACCACTCGATTGGTTCCGCCAATCACCCAGCATCTGCAGCGCCGCTTCATCGCCGACGCCATCAGCAATCTGCGTCGCCAGCTATCACCTGCTAAGTGAACCGGCCTGTTCACTTCGCTGAACGATAGGGCGGAATCGGACATTCGTCCGGACACGCCGCTTGGCTCCCGAGAAGCGTCGCAACTCCAACCTAGACTTGCGATGTCCGAAGTAGCAGTGGGGACTGTGCTCGTATTCCTGGGAGGGCGCACGTGACGACCGTGAATCCGCCGACGCAGACCGCGTCGAACCGTGCGCCAGCAAGCCTACGCACGGATTCAACGACACCGCTGAGCCCGCAGGAACCGCCAGTCACCCGGTCTGGCCACCGTGGCATGCCGTACATCTCGGCCTTGGACGGCATCCGGGCGATCGCCGTGTTGGCCGTCATGGTCTATCACGCGGATCTCCCGTGGCTGCCGGGTGGCTTCCTCGGGGTTGATATCTTCTTTGTCCTCAGCGGCTTCCTCATCACCTCACTGGTCTTGACTGAGCTTGAACGCACCCGCCGGCTGGACTTCAAGCAGTTCTACATCCGACGGGCCAGACGACTTCTGCCAGCCTTGTTCCTGGTGCTGGCGGTGGCGTTGGTGATCGGCGCATTCTTGGCCACCGACGCCGCAGCTGGCTTGCGCCGAGACATCCCGGCGTCCCTGTTCTACGTGACGAACTGGGCCTATATCTTTGGGGAACAGTCATATTTCGATGTCATCGGCCGGCCCCCACTCTTGCAGCACCTGTGGTCGCTGGCGGTCGAGGAGCAGTTCTACCTAATCTGGCCGGCCATCGCCTACTTCGCGTTCAAGCGTGGTCTGAGGAACGGCGGGGCCCGCCACACTGTCCGGCAGTGGGCCTTAATCGGGGCGCTAGCATCGACCGTCATCATGGTCGTGTTGTCCTTGATGGGCGGCTATCCCGAACCCAACGACGGCAGTCGAGCCTACTTCGGCACCGATAGCCATGCCATGGGGCTACTGATCGGGGCCGCGCTGGCCACGTTCTGGCTCCCTCAGAACATCCGTGGGCCGGTGGCCAAGTCAGCCCAGACACTGATCGCCGTGGTTGGCGCCGGATCCTTGGCGCTGGTGGTCTGGATCATGATGGCCACGAGTTCGAACTCCGCTTGGCTCTATCGCGGCGGGTTCTTGTTGTTCGCGATTCTCGTGGCCGTGCTCATCGCAGCCGTGTCACATCCCGCATCACCCGTGGGTCACGTGTTGGGCAAACAACCGTTCAGGTACATCGGAGAGCGCTCGTATGGCCTCTATCTGTGGCACTGGCCAGTCTTCTTGATCTTGCGCCCGGGGCTGGATGTCCCCTTGGAAGGCTTTCCGAACCTAGTCCTGCGGTTCGCCGTCACGTTCGGGGCAGCAGAACTGTCATACCGGTATGTCGAGATGCCGATCCGCAACGGAACCGCCAAGCGCAAATGGCAGCACTACCGTGCCATGCAACTGCCTGCTCGAGCCGAGGTCACCAAGAAACTGGTCATCGTCGGCTCAGCGGTGGCCCTAGTGCTGACAGTGAGCGGTTTCCGGGTGGCGACCATGCCCGAGGAAACGCCCGACTATCTGGGCGGACTGACAGAAACCTCAGCGCTAGATGCGACCGAGGAAGTTGTTCCCCCGAAGCCTGGCGAGCCGCAACTGTCCGGTGAAGTGACCGCCGTTGACCCTGGCGCCACCAAACCTGGCGTCTTGGCGATCGGGGAATCGGTGATGCTGGGTGCCCGCAATGGCATCAAGGATCGGGTCAAGAGATCCACTGTTGACGCCGCCGTGGGGCGTCAGGCCGCAGACGTCCTGAGCCGCATCAAGCAACTGAAGGCCGCTGGTGCCCTGCGCGACACGGTGGTGCTGCACACCGGTTCCAATGGCTACGTGGAGCGGGCCCAACTCAAGGAGATGCTCAAGGAACTCGCCCCGGCGCAACGCCTGGTTGTTCTGAACGTCAGCGTGCCGCGGATCTGGCAGGACCCAAACAATGCCCTCATCGCAGAGTTGGTGGAGCAGACGCCCAACGCGGTGTTGGCCGACTGGCATGCGGTCGTTGGTGATGACCGCAGCTTGACGGTGAACGACGGTGTGCATCTGTCCACCACCGGGATTCAGAAGTACGGCGAAACCATCAAGGCCGCGATCAAAGCGATCGAGTCTGCGCAGGGAGACCTCAATCAGCCGGAGCTTTCCCCGACAGAATAGGGCACCGCCGAAGCCCAAGCCGGCCGTACCCTCGCGCGCATTCCGGGCGTGGGGCCCCTGCTAGCACTTGTTGCCAACGGCCATTACGGCATCGCTGACAGGCCACCGTCGATGACCAACGACTGACCGGTCATGAATCCGCTCGCGTCGGAAGCCAGGAATCGGGCCGCGGCCGCAATCTCTTCCGATGTCCCCCAACGCCCCATCGGCACCCGACTCAACACAGCGCTCTCGGTTTGTTCGCTGGCCCGTAGGAAATCGGTGAGGTCTGTGTCGATCCAGCCCGGCAGCAGCGCATTGATTCGAACACCCGCAGCAGCCGTTTCCAACGCCAAAGACTGGGTCAGATTCACAACTCCAGCCTTTGCTGCGCCGTAGTGCGACATGCCCGGCGCACCGCGAAGGGAGACGATACTGGACATGTTGATGACGCTCCCTGACCCCTGCTGCACTAGCCCCGGGATGATCTCTTGGCAGGCATGCACCACGGAATCCAAGTTGAGCCGAACTACCTTGGACCAGCCTGAGTAGCGCGCCTGCGCCAACGGCATCGAGAAGTTGTTGCCTCCCGCGTTGTTCACGAGGATGTCCACGCCGCCAAGTTCTTCGGCCAATGCAGCCAGCGCACCCCGAAACACGTCCGCGTCGAGGATGTCCGCGACGGCCACGGCGCTGGTGCGGCCTTCGGCGCGGACCAAATCGGCGGTCTCCTGCAACAGTTCCTCGTTGCGCGCCAAGACACCAACGTCAGCACCCGCTCGAGCGAAGTCGGCCGCAATCGCCCGGCCGATCCCGCGGGAAGCCCCCGTGACAATGGCCTTCTTGCCTGCCAAGGATGTGGTTAGGTCTTCATGCTGCGTCATAGGTCGCTCCAACGTGTCATCGGGCCGTTCCACTCCCGTGGTAGCGGGTAGGCAACCGGCGCCACGACCCGCACGATCTGGTTCAATACTTCCTGAACATACCGTTCCCCCACCCAGAGGTGGCCAGCGCCCTGCACCGCAACGACCTTCGCCTGCGGAATTGTGGCGAACGCCGCCCGAGCCGGTTCTGGCTTCAGGTAGTCGTCGTGCTCCGGGACAACCGCGACGAGAGGTAGGTCGGTGGCTGCCCAGCGAGACAAGTCGGCGGCTTCGGCAAACCGTAGCGGCGGCGAGAGTAGTACGGCACCGGCCACCGGGCTACGCGCACCAAATTTCAGAACCACGTCTGTGCCGAACGACCAGCCCACCAGCCACGGTTCAGGAAGCCCGAGTTGGGTCACCCTCGCCAGTACAGCGCCTAGGTCCAGCCCTTCCCCCTGTGCGGAGTCAAACTCCCCCTCGCTGCGCATTGCGCCCGTGCCGGCCCCCCGCATATTGAACCGCAGAACCGCCAGTCCGGCCAATGCAGGCAATCGCCATGCCAGCTTGCGCAGAACGTGGCTTTCCATGCTGCCGCCTTCAATCGTGAGCGGGTGCACACAGACCAGGGTCGCGACAGGATCGCACCAGGTCGGAGTGGCGAGCTCCCCGCGCAGGACGATCTGATCGCGGGTTTCGATCCCCAGCGGCGTGCGATGGGCAGGTAGAACGCTATTGGCAACAATCGGGGCCACACTTAACCGTACCGGGCAACGATACTTGCCCGACCACCCCTGAACCATCACCCGAGCTCGGGAGCATTCCCTGAGCGAAGCGGCCGGGACGCCGATTCCGGGCCCCTTTCCATTTCCAGCTATTCGAGGCGGTCGCTGATGATTGCCGGTCTCATCCGCTGTTGGGCTTGTTCCAACAGTCCATCGAAGGTGCTCACTCTGGGGTCAGCGGCCGCAGTGCCTACCGTCACATGTGGTAGCCATTTCCCGAGGGAGACGGCAGAATCGTTGATGCCCTGCTGCACGCGGTTGGCGACCGATTCCGCGTTCGGCTGGCTACCTAGTCCCGCGACGACGAAGCGACCCCCATCCCAGTGGGCCACCAGATCGCCAGAGCGGCTGTGCTCCTGCACGGCGACCGCTGCTGCAATAACTAAGTCATTGCCATATCGAATCCCGTATTCTTGCACGGCCGCGGCGATATCTTCGATCTGAAAGACCATGACACACACGTGGTCGTCCTCGCGTTCTGCAATGGCTCCCAGTGTGGGCATCAGACTCAGGAGCCCATTCGGGGTAAGGAGGCCCGTCAGGGTGTCAGTAGCGGCAACGGCGCGCATGCGCGCCTCCGCGTCGCTGATCTGATCCAAGGCACTTAACCGCAGGTGGAGGAGTATCAGGCCTACGACGAGCGCGACGAAAGCGGCCGTAATGGTGCGCCAACTATCCTGTCCCGGCACTGCGAGACTCCCGATGATGGTACTGA